>CAZBCO010000025.1:0-8802 GCA_964490295.1 uncultured Planctomycetota bacterium | reverse complement strand
CCGAACGGCGGGCGCTTGAAATCACCCGCGACCTGGCCAGGGCGTTGCAACACGCCCATCGCGAGGGCATTATCCACCGCGATGTGAAGCCCGCCAATATCCTCCTCGGTAACGACGGCACGACCAAACTGGCCGACCTCGGACTGGCTCGGGAGGCCCAACAGGCCAAGAGTGACGTGACACACGCCGGTGATACGATGGGAACCCCCGACTATATCTCCCCCGAACAGATTCGCGGCGAGAAGGATCTCGACGGTCGAGCGGATATCTATTCCCTGGGTGCCACCCTTTATCACATGCTGGTCGGCACGTCGCCCTTCCTGGGAGGAAACAGCGCCCAGGTGATGACCCGACACCTGACCGAGCCGATTCCGGACCCCCGCAGCGCCGTGCCCGAGCTCAGCCCGGCCTGTTCCCAGATTGTGCGCAAGGCGATGCAGAAGGAACGCGAGCGACGCTATGGCACCGCCGGGGACATGCTGAAGGATATCGAGGCTGCGCTCGCGGGGGAGGGCGTCTCCGGGGGCGGATTGAGGCCTTTTGTGCCAACCCGTGGGCAAACCACAACGCGGCTGATGGGGGTGGCTTCTCCCGCCGGCCGAACGGTCGGGCGACCGACCCAGGCGATGCGCAAGGCGGCTCGCAGCCGTAAAAGCCCCACGGCCACTATCGTCGCCACCGTCGCCACCGTGACCGCCGTGCTGGTCCTGGTCTTCATCGCGATCTTTGGGTTTCCAGGTGATGAGGCCTCGCCGAGCAACGGTTCGTCCGGTTTTCCGACCGATATGGTGAAACCCGAAATCGTCCAGTTGATCTCGGAACAGGATTTTGCAGGGGCGCTCAAGCGTGTCGCAGAGCTCAGGCTCGCGCATCCCGATGAGATCGAGTTTTTGCGGGGTCTCGAAAGGGATGTCTTGTATGAGGTTCATGCTTTCTACCAGAGCGCGCTTCAAAAGGCCCAGTTTGAAGCCACCAAGGGAAATTACGAGGAGGCCATCGCCGTTTTGCGTCCGGTGCTCGGCTTCGGCATCCCGGATTTGAAGCTGGCGGCCGAGGCAAAAATTGTGGAGATGGAACAAAAGCAGACCGAGAAGCGGGTAAAGGAGCAGTGGCAAAGCATCCGCGAGCAAGTTGCCGACGCCCTGGCCTCCGGGCAATTCGCCGAAGCCCGTGCGATTCTGGATGAGGCGAAAGGGCTGGCTCTGGCGGGGATGGCCGATCTGGTGGAGCGCGAGAAGGACCGCGTGGATGCCGCCGAGGCCGAGGAGCACCAACGCCGACTGGCGAACTATGATCGGGAATCCGACCGCTTCTGGGGCCTGCTCAAGGAGCGCCAATATACCGAAGCCCAACGCCTGATCAACACGCTGCATAAGAACGCGGCATACCGGGATATCGCGGCGAAAGTGCAGGCCGATGTACGCGCGGCGGAACTGCTGCACGAGTTCTGGAGCGCGGTCGAAAGCGGCGTCTCGAAGCGCCGGGGGGAGTTTATCTCCATTGGTGGGGTCGGCGGCATCCTCAAGGAGGTCAAGGACGGTGTCGTGACCGTTTCCGTTGATGGCCGCGAAGAGCAGCGTTCCCTCCGGGCGTTTACCGCCGGGCAAGCGCTGGCCTATGCCCGGCTTGATACACGAGCCGCCCTCCGTCCGGCCATCGGCGTGTTCCTCATTGCCGAACAAGAGAATCCGGCCGAAGCCGAGCGAATGCTGGCCGATGATGAAGACCGCCCGGACATCCGGTTCTATCTCGAACGCTTGCGGAAACTCAAGCCAGTCGAATAGCCGCCGTGGCGTGAGCCGTTGCCCCCCATCGCAGCCTAGTTCAAGGCCATGCGAAGCCATTTCCGGGCCTCAAGCCTTTTACAAGCGGCGGTTTTTGTGTACAATTCGCTCTCGTTTGGAGCATAGTTCACTGGTTTTGAGGTAGGGCGATGAAGCGTTCGTTCAGTGGGATTCAGCCGACCGGCGATTTGCACATTGGGAATTATCTGGGAGCGATCAAAACCTGGGTCGAGATGCTCGATCGCTTTGAGTGCTTCTTCTGTATCGTCGACCTGCACGCGCTGACCATCAAGTATGACACCGCGCTGATGGCCAAGCGAACGCTCGACGCCGTGGCGGTGAACATCGCCTGCGGGCTGGACCCGGAGAAGTGTACCATCTTCGTGCAGTCCCACGTGCCGGAGCATTCGGAGCTGTGCTGGATTTTTGATACGGTAACGCCGATGGGCGAGCTGAGCCGGATGACACAGTTCAAGGACAAATCCCAGAAGAACCCGGACAACATCAACGTGGGCCTCTTCAACTATCCGGTGCTCCAGGCGGCGGATATCCTGCTCTACAAGGGGGAAGTGGTCCCGGTGGGCGAAGACCAGGTGCAGCATATTGAGTTCAGCCGCGAAGTGGCCCGGAAATTCAACGGGGCTTACGGCCCGGTCTTTCCGGAGTGCAAGGCTCTGCTCTCCAACGCGGCGCGGGTGATGGGCCTCGACGGCGCCAACAAGATGAGCAAAAGCCTCAACAACCATATCGCCATCACCGATGCCCCGGAGGTGGTCCGAAAAAAGTTGGCCACCGCAGTCACCGACCCGGCTCGGGTAAAGCGAACCGACCCCGGCGAACCGACGAAATGTAATATCTATGCCCTGCACAAGCTCTTTTCGACTCCGGAGCAGATTGCCTGGGTGGAGCAGGGCTGTCGCAGCGCGGGGATTGGATGCCTCGAATGCAAGAAGGTTCTGGCCGAGAATATCCTCGCGGTGCTCGAACCGATTCAGGCCCGCTACGCCGATCTGAAATCGGATATGGATCGTGTCAAGCAGGTGGTGGCCCAGGGGGCGAAGCGTGCAAGCGCCATCGCGCGCGAGACCATGGCCGAGGTGCGAAGCTCTCTGGGCTTGTACGTGGCCGAATGAGCCGCCGGCAGCGGGTGGCCCTGCTCAATGCCGCCGTGGTTCCGGCGCCGGGCGCCCCAAGGCTTGACCGCCGGTTTTTCTGAAATAGTCCCGTTCGGGGTGATGCGTTTTGGCCCTCCGCACACAAGTTTTGACCGGGCGACGGTTCGCCCGCCTGACCTTTTGGGTGGTGCTGGGGATGCTCTGCTCGTGGGCGGCGGGCTACGTGATGCGCAGCCCGCTTCAGGCGTCGGAGCCGCTCTCGGCGCTGGTCGTGTTCGACCCCGATGTGCTCGCTCGCGCGAAGGACTTGGCCGACCACTGGGAGCAGTTCCGAGCTTTGCCGCGTTATCAGGAGTTTGTCTCGAACCCCTCCGGTGCCGCATGGGTTCAAAACTCACTTCCCGCGCGTGCGGCAGAACGGATTGAGAATGCGGCGTCCGTCTGGGGCGTTCCCTGGATCGGCCTGTTTGATGTGGTGGGCGAGGAAGTGGTGGGTGGCGCGGCTCTGGACGCCGAAGGCCGGCGGATGGTTTTTGCCCTGAGTCGGCTGACCGCGCGAGCCAATCTGGCTCTTGGGCTGTACGCGGCCTGGCAAGGCACCCAGCCGGTGCCGGGCGGTCCGGTCGGGGCGTGGATGGTGGTACAGCGCGATGTCGGGTTGGCATGGACCAAGATCGGGAACGTCCTGGTGATCAGCAACGATATCCGTGTGCTGGCCCTGATTGCCGATGCGGCGCGGAAGACGCAACGAACCCCCGGCGTCTTGGCCGCCGAGCTGAACGCCGATGCCGACCCGCAGATCGCCTTCCGTCATGCCGGGGCGATGCGCTCCGCAAAACCCAGCGTGCTCAAGGTGCGGCTGGGGCAGAGTAACGGCCCGGCAGTGATGCCGCCCGACGGCCCGGAGCATGCGGCGTTCCGGTATGCGGCGGTCGAGCTGATGCCGTCCGATATCAGCTTGGGTGCCCTGTGGCGACTTGAGCCGCGCGCTGTCTGGAAGCTGTTGCTCGCCCCTCTCTCGCCCGGTGATGTGGATGCCCTGCAACGCTACATCGAAGACGATCTTTGTGCGGTGCTGGACGTGAACGACTTTGAGGGGGAGTTTCTGGGGCGCTTCACCGGCGATGTGATGGCGGTGATCACCGGGAGCTCGGACGCCTGGATGCTGCTGGCTTCGGAGCGGCCGGGGCCGACCGTGGCCCTGGTCTTTCGGGTGCGCTCCGAGGCGTCGTTTGAGCGTCGATTGCACCATGCCTTGGTCGAGGTCGGAGCCACCCTGGCGCGTCAGGCCGAGGGGTTGTCGCTGGAGCCCATCCTGCAGGAGCATCGCGGGGTCAGGCTTCGCGGGCTGCGCTTCAAACGGCCCGGCATGCGTAACGTGGCGGATTCCGGCTTCTTCGTCGTGCCGGACAACAGGTCGCCGGGCGAGTCGCTGTTGGTGGTCAGCACGTCCCTGGCTTGGCTGCGGCGTTCGATTGATGCTCGTGAGGGGGCGGGAGCTTCCCTGGCACGGCAGGAGTGGTTGCGGAATACGCTGCGAACTACCTCCCCGCAGGCGACGGCGATGGCGTTTGCACGCGGGGATCAACTGGGCGAGATGTTAGGCCACATCACCGGCCAGACGCAAGGGCCGACGAGGCCCCTGGTGCAGTGGCTGACGCTGTTGGGGCAAGTCGAGATGACAGGACAGGTTGCTCCCGACGGCTCGGTGCGGGGCGTACTGCGTATTACCGGCCAACGTCTCACGCCGCGGTCTCCCCAGCGGCGATGACAGCCGAGCTACTGGCGTTGTGACGGTTGGCCGGCCTGTTCGGGGAAAGTCTTTTTACGGCTTGGCCTTGGGCCTGAGCAAGATGCGAATCATCACGCGGTCCTCTTGCTCTTGGGGCGGCTTGGTTTCCCGTGCGCCGGGTGCGGCTCCTTCGAGCTTGGCATCTTCAGCGGGTTGCGGCGGAGCGGCCGGTTCAGAAGCCGCACCGCCACCACCCGAAAGCTCGCCCGCTTCGAGAACCCGTAGAGTCCGCGATGGTTTCGGGGATAGCTGCTCTATCAGAGCGGCCAGCTTATGGCGGGGGATGGAGGCCACCACCAGGTCTTGGGCGCCGGTTTTCCCCTTATCCGATGGGGCTTCCGCAAGGTTTCCGCCCGCTGCCCTGATCGCCGCGACGATTCGCTGATGGGCTTTTGCTCGGTCGGCGAACTCATAAACCAGCGTCGGAATATCCTCTTGGTTTTTTTCGGCGGCGACTTTTGCAATCGATGGCAGGCTTGGGAGTGAATCGGGTTGGGCCGTTTCTTCGCTGTCGCCAACGGCATGCTTTTGTTCCATCGATTTCGCCACGCCCAGTTTGTCTCGGCCACCGCGTTTGCGAGGGGATTCATCTGACGCGGCAGGGATTTCGCCTTCAGCTTCTTTCAATTTTTCTGGACCACCGAAGCGCAACGCTCCATCCCGGTCTGCCTCACGTCCTGGGTCGAGTGAATTCAAGGGCAGGCCGTTTTCGTAGAGCGAATCATCAAGGCGGCTTTCAGGTGCTTCGGCCCTGGGCGACACTGAATATGCGGGCAGGTCGGTGTGCTCCGGAGGGCCGTCCCACGGGACGTAGCGGATGACCAATGCCAGGGTGGCGGCTGCGGCCAGCCAACCGCCGGCACCGACCCAGCGAGCCAGGCGGCCGGCCTGTCGGGAGCGTACCGATTGCTCGACCTCGGACACGATGGCCTCGGCCAATCCATGGGGGGCGGATACGCGGGGCAGCGAACCGACCAGCCGGGCGGTCTCTTTCAGGGCGTCAAGCTCGGCCCGGCAGGCGGCGCACCCGGCCAGGTGCTCATCCACCGAGCGGCGCGGCCCGTCCGGCAGCTCGCCGTCCAAGTATTCATTCAGGATTTCGTGAATCCGATCACAGGTCATCTTAGTTACCTCGCCCTCCCTGTCAGGCGTTAATCAGCGTTTTCAATGTCCGGCGCAGTTCCAGCCGCGCCCGGTGTAGCCGCGATTTGACCGTGCTGAGCGAGCAGCCGAGGATATCTGCGATGCGCTCATAGCCCAGACCCTCGACGTCGCGCAGCACCACCGCGGCGCGATAATCATCGCTAAGTCGTTCAATCGCCTTTTCAATCTGCCGTTGCGTTTCGACAGCGAGCAGCGGGGCGTCCGGCGATGGGCCGTCGTCCGCCGCATCGAAGCGGTGTTCACCGGCGTCGCAACCCAGGCTGCTCATCTGCACCGAGCCGGCCCGCGACTGGGCACCCATGTGACGTCGGTGGTTGATCGCCTGGCGAAGTGCAATTGAGTAAAGCCAGGTCGAGAAACTCGCCCGTGCTTCAAAGGAGCGGATTTTGCGAAACGCTTCGACAAAGACCTCTTGTGTCACGTCCCGAGCGTCCTCGCGGTGGCCAAGCATCCGGTAAGCCACGTTGTAGATCGCGTCCTGATAGTGGCTTACGAGCGCTCCAAAGGCTTCGGTATTGCCCTTGGCACACCGCTTCAGCAACTCAGGCTCATTCGGCAAGGGGATAACCATTGTGCCCTTACCACTCCATTAGACGCCCCGCAATGCGGCGGGTTTCGGGAAAAATATTGTTTTTTTCTTCTTCGTCGCCGGCCCACGCGGTGTCGGCGTCATCTTGATCAAGCACATCATACAAGAGACACCCCCACGCGGGTTTGCTGCATCGTGCCCGACCGACACGTTTTTGCGGTTCCGGCCCAAAGCCGCAAAGGAAGGCGGCTTGCTGCCGGTGTTCCCTTATGGGGCGATGCTTTGCTTACTTTGTCGGGCGGATAGTAGCACAGCGGGTTCGGCTTTTCAATCTCTATCCGGCGGCTTGGCTGCGTGGGGTATAGGGGGGCTTAGAGCACGGGGCCGCGTCGTTGCAGGGGTTTGGCTTGCTCGGCGGCGGCCGGAGCTTTGGAGCGTGCATTGGGCGAGCGTCCGGCGACAGGGGTTCCACTGCGCGTTGCCAGCCGGGCGAGGGCGTCTTGAGCGGCTTGCCGGGCGTTCTCGGCGGCTTCGAGAGCGGCCACCGCCGCCTCGTTGGCGGAGTCGGCCTCGGCCATCCGGTCGGCTTTATCGACAGCCTCGCGAGCTGCCTCCTGGGCCTCTTCGGCGGCGGCTTGGGCGTTTTCGGCCGCCTTGGCGGCGGTGTTGGCGACCTGCTCAGCGGTCTTGGCCGCGTTCCAAGCGGCCTCTGCCGCCTGCTTCGCCTTGTTGACTGCCTTGCCGATATCGACCGCCTGCTGGTCTTCCGCCCGGTGCATCCATTCTGCTTTTTCAGTGGCCTGCCTGGCGGCTTCCTGAGCTTGTTGAAGAGCGGAACGCACTTCCAGAGCGACCGCCTGTGCGGCCTCTGCCGCCTGGTGAGCGGCCTCCGCTGCCTCAAGCATTTCGCGGTGTTCGGACGGCGGCGGGGCGGGTATGGCCGCCTGGGCATCTTCAATCGCCTTGCGAGCTTGCTCCACCGCCGATTGTACCGCTTCGGCCGCCTGCTGAGCAACGGTTGCGGCCTGGTCGGCTCGCTGGCTTTCTTCGGACGCGGCCTGTTTCATAGCCTCTGCCGTTTCGTTGACTGTACGGCGAGTCTCATCGGCGACTTTCTGAGCGACTTCGGCGGCGAGTCGAGCCTGTTCGGCTGCCTCGCGGGTCTGCCGCTCAAGGGCGTCGCTGGTGGATCGGCCTGTTTCGACGGTCTCACGTGCGGCATTTTGGGCTTCGAGCAAGGCCTGCTCCATTTTCTGAACCGCATCTTCAGCGGTTTGGGTGGCCTGTTGGGCGGCGGTCTGGGCTTGTTTGGCGGCTCGTTGTGTGTTTTCGACCGCCTGGGCCATTTCTTCGGAGCGTTGGTCTTGCAACAACTGGGCCTGCTCGGCGCGTTCGGCGGCCTGTTCGGCCTCAGTGTGGGCCTCGGCGGCGGCATGGAGGGCTGCTTCAACCGCTTGGCTCAGCTCGGAACGGCGTTCTTCACCGATTTCGTCGAGGCGTCGGCACTGCGACGCGATCTGGCGAAGGGCGGCTTGGGCGGATTCGGCCGCCTGGCGGGCACCTTCAGCGGCACGGCCGGCTTCGACAAGGCGGTGGCTGCTTGCCGACCGGGCGGCTTGGGATTGTTCGAGGGCTTTGGAGGCAATGTTTCGGACCTCATCGACCGCTTGTAATGCTGCTTGGGCGGTTTCGAGAGCGGCTTGTACCTGGTCGCGGTCTTCCTGTTGCCTTCCGCCCGCGTGCTCGGTCATGGTGCGGGCGGCGAGCTGAGCTTGTTCGGCTGCCTGCTGGGCTGTGTTCGCAATCTCCACCGCCTGGGCAGCGGTTTCTGCCGCCTGAGTTATCCGCTGATCATCGTCGATACGGCATTGGGCTTGGTTTGCGGCGGCCAGCGCCTGGTCGGCAGCTTCGTGGGCTGCGCGGGCTACCAGCAGGGCTTCACCGATCTGCTCCGCTCCCGACGCCTCGATGCTTGCCGCCCGCCGGATCGCTTCCCTGGCGTCGGCTTGAGCGGCTTGGGCGAGGCACAGCGCGTCGGCGGCGTCCGGTCGGGCGGCTTGGGTTGCGGCATCCTGAGCGAGTGCAACGGCCTGTTCGGCCGCCTCGCGCGCGGCTTGGGCAATACGAATGGCCTCCGAGGAGCGCTCGGTATCGCGTTCATCGAACGCCGCGATGTGATCTTCGACGCGATGGGCAGCGGCTCGGACTTCCTTCAGCAATACGGCGCCATCCGCGACAGCTTTCTGGGCGGTCTCGCATGCGGTGGTAGCCGCCTTGGCCTGATCCGCGATCTCCGTCCCGGCCCGCTCCACCAGAGCCTGAATGTGGCCCAGCACCTGTTCCGTCCGGGTGGCCACCTGTTGGGCTTCCTCGGCGGCTTGCCGGGCGATGCCGGCCGCTTGATGTGCCTCGTCCGCA
>CAZBCO010000024.1:0-15369 GCA_964490295.1 uncultured Planctomycetota bacterium | reverse complement strand
GCTGGTCGATGCGGCGATGGTCGCGGGGGTGCGGGCCGCGCTGGTCCGGCTGGTGCAGGCCGACCTGCCGGCGGTCGAATGGCGCGACGGCCGATGCGTTTGGATTCCGCCCGAAGAAATCAAGAAACGCATCGCCCAGATTGATGCCGAGACGGCCGCGAAGCAAAAGCCATGATCCCACTCTTCACCGACGCCTTTGACCACCTGACGCCCGACGAGCGCGGCCTCATGCTCGGCGGGCCAATCAGCGGACTCAACCGGTCGTTGTGAGCTTTTGGGGTGCGCGCGGCTTCATCTTTGGACGGGTCCGACGCGTCAGACCCGTCGGACAGGTCAGACGAATCTCCCACGCTCCCATGCTCCCATGCTCCCATGCGCCCGCGCGCCCATGCTCCCCCTCCCCCGCGCCCTACGGCTCCGGGTTTTCCGTCGGCGGCTCGGTCTGGTCCGGCTTCTCCAGGGGCGATGCCTGCTTGGGTGCTTCCGGAGCGGGCGGCGTGACGGCCGGGGCTTCCAGCACGGGCGGCTTCTCGGCGTCGCTCGGCCGGCCGTCGCCGGAGCTGATGCTGAAGCCGACCATCAGGATGGCCACCACGAAAAGGATGAGGGGGATGATCGAGGCGATGGAGAGCTTGGTGATCTCGCCGGAGTGGCCGCGCCGCAGCAGCAGGGCGGTGCCCTCGTTGGTGTTGTTCACCTCCAGCATGTCGCTGCGCTGGGTGACCAGCATGGCGATGGCCGCGGAGCAGATGGCCACCGAGCCGAGCCAGGCCAGGCCGGAGAAGAGGAAGATGATGAACTTGATGACGCCCACCATCTTGAGGCCCATCGCGCTGTCGGACCAATCGACGGCGAAGAGGTAAAAGAGAAAGAGCAGCCCGGCCAGGGTGACGAGGCTGAGCGAGAGGGCGTGGTGAATGAGGCGGTCGGGCAGCTGGCCGCGTTCGCGCTGGGCGCGGAGCAGGGCTTGCATCCCGAACATCACCCCGGCGATGAGGCAGACAAAGCCGGTGGTCAGGGCAGAGACCTCGACCACGGTGAGGGTCGTGCCGACGAGGCCGAAGGAGGTCTTGGCGAGGACACCGGCCAGGCTGGCCAGCACCGCGAGCACAAAGAAGACGATGGAGGTCACCAGGTAGAACCGCCGCCCGCCCCACTGAGCTCGGTACGAGCGGTCGACCGCTTCCTGCAAATCTTCCTTCGAACTGTTATCGCCCATCGGTTTTCTCCAAATCAGGTTTCGTGCCTAATTATAGCGCGGGGTTCCACAAGCCTGTCAAGCGCTATCCTTCGACCGCAGGAAGGCGCAGCCCGCCGCGCCGACGATCCCGGCGTCGCCCTTCAGGGCCGAGGGCAGCACCTTGAGGTGCCGCTGAGCCACCTCGAAGCATCGTCCGGCCATTTCCTCGCGCAGCGGGCCGAGCAGCATCTCGCCCGCCTCCACCATCCCGCCGTGCAGAATCACATAGTTCGGGTTGAAGATATTGACGTAGCCGGCCACCGCGACGCCGAGCAGGCGGCCGGTCTCCTCGATAATCTCGCGGGCCAGGGCATCGCCCTCCAACGCGGCCTGGTGAATACGCCGGGCGTCGACCTCCTCGCCCTCCAGGATGGCGGCCTTGAGCGACGAGTCGCGGCCCGCCTCGACCGCCTCCTTCATCCGCAGCGCCACCGCCGGGGCGGAAGCGTAGGCCTCGATGCACCCCCGGCTGCCGCAGTTGCACCGCCGCCCGCGGTAGTCGATGCTCATGTGCCCCAGCTCGCCGGCGGTGTCGTCGGCCCCGCTCCAGACCCGGCCGTTGAGCACGATGCCCCCGCCGATACCGGTGCCCAGCGTGAGCAGGATGGTGCATTCAAAGTTACGGGCCGCCCCGGCCCAGGCCTCGCCAAACGCCGCGGCGTTCGCGTCGTTCTCGACAAAGACCGGCATCTTGACCAGAGTTTCGAGCCGCTCGCTGAGCGGGACATCCTTCCAGTGGAGGTTGGGGGCGTCGTAAATCACGCCGGTCTTGCTGTTCAGCGGGCCGGGGGAGCCGACACAGACGCTGGCCACCGCGTTGCGGTCGGTGGCCGATTCGTCGATCAGCCGGTTGACCATCTCGGCGATACGCCCTACGACGTGGTCCACGCCCCGGTCGGCCTCGGTCTTGACGCTCTTCTTGAGGACCACGCTCCCGTCCCGGCGCACCAGCCCGCCTTTGATGTTGGTGCCGCCCAGATCAATACCGATGGCAAAGGGTCTCAACGGGATTCTCCGGAGCCATCCAACCAGTTTGGAAGGGCCTCGCTCAGCCGACGAAAGGCCTGACCACGATGGCTGATGGCGTGCTTCTCGTCGGGGGCCAGCTCCGCGCAGGTCTTGTCCAGCGCGGGCACGATAAAGATGGGGTCGTAGCCGAAGCCCTTGTCGCCGCGCGGTGCCTCGGCGATGAGGCCGTCGAAGCGGCCCTCGACGGTGGTGAGCAACCGGCCGGGTTGGGCCAGGGCGGCGACACAGCGGAACCGCGCCCGGCGCGCTTCGGGCGGCAGCCCCTGCATCTCGGCGAGGACGGTTTCGCAGTTCAGCCGGTCGTTCCCGTGCTCGCCGCCGTAGCGGGCGGAGAACACGCCGGGGCGGCCCTGGAGGGCGTCGACTTCCAGGCCGGAGTCGTCGGCCACCACCGTGGCGTTCAGGGCGTCGGCCAGCTCGGTCGCCTTCTTGATGGCGTTGCCCTCAAACGTGGTGGCGTCCTCGACCGGCACCGGCGCGTCGGGGAAATCTTCGAGGGTAAGGAGCTCCAGCCCCGGCGCGGATAGAATCTCCACGATCTCGCGGGCCTTCTTCCGGTTGTGTGTGCCGATGACCAGCTTCATCGTCGTCCCCCTTGTTCCATCAGGATGTCTTCAGCGCCTGGCGTTGCAGGCGGAACAGTTTGCGGATGCCCCGGGCCGCGAGGTCGAGCAGCGCGTCGTGCTCGGCCCGCGAGAAGGCCCCTTTTTCGGCGGTGCCCTGCACCTCGATCAGCCCGCCGCGGCCGTTCATCACCACGTTCATGTCCACCTCCGCGGTCGAGTCCTCGCGGTAGCAGAGGTCGAGCATCGGCCGGCCGTCGATGATACCCACGCTGACCGCGGCGACCGGGGTGAGGATCGGGTTCCTGGCGATTTGCCCGTCCTCGCGCAGCCGCCGCAGCGCATCGCTGAGGGCCACAAACGCTCCGGTGATGGCCAGCGTGCGGGTGCCGCCGTCGGCCTGGATCACGTCGCAGTCGAGGTAGAGGGTGCGCTCGCCGAGCGCTTCGCGCTGCACCACGGCGCGGAGGGAGCGACCGATCAGGCGTTGGATTTCGGTGCTGCGGCCGTCGAGCTTGCCCTGGGTCACGTCGCGGCGGCGGCGGGTGTGCGTGGAGCTGGGCAGCATCCCGTATTCGGCGGTGACCCAGCCCTGGCCGCTGCCGACCAGAAAGGGGGGCACCGATTCCTCGATCATCGCGGTACACAGCACCCGCGTCTCGCCGGCGGCGATGAGCACCGAGCCGGGGGCGTGGCGGGTGTAGCCGCGTTCGATACGGATGGGGCGCAGGTCGGTGTCGCGGCGCCCGTCGGTTCGTCGAGCCATCAGACGCCCTCCACCCCAAGCAGGAAGAAGAGCAGGCCCTTCTGGGCGTGCAGGCGGTTCTCGGCCTGATCGTAGACCACGGAGTTCGGGCTGTCGATCACCTCGTCGCAGATTTCCTCGCCGCGATGGGCGGGCAGGCAGTGCATCACCAGCGCCTCGGCGGGGGCCTGGGCCATCAGCTCGCCGTTGAGCTGATAGGGCTGGAACACCCGGCGGCGGGCCTCGGCCTCGGCCTCCTGACCCATGCTGGCCCAGACATCGGTGTACACCACGTCGGCGTCCTTTACCGCCTGGGCCGGGTCGTGCATGATGCGGAGGCTCGAGCGGCCCTCGGCGACCTTGGCCACCTGCTCGACGAAGCCCGGCTCGAAGCTGTGGCCTTCGGGGCAGCAGAGCGTGAAGCGCATCTGCAGCTTGCCGCTCAGCAGGGCCAGCGAGCGAGCCACGTTGTTGCCGTCGCCGACGAACACCAGGTGCCGGTCCTCCACCGAGCCGAGCTTCTCGCGGATGGTGAACACATCGGCCAGGGCCTGGCAGGGGTGGGCGTAATCCGAGAGGCCGTTGATCACCGGCACGTTGGAGTAGCGGGCCAGCACCTTGACGTTCTTGTGCGCGTAGGTGCGGATCATAATGATATCCACATAACGCGACATCACCTCGGCCACGTCGTGGACGCTCTCGCGCTTGCCGAGGCCGATCTCTTCGCCGCGGATATCGATGGCGTGCCCGCCGGCCTGAATCATCGCCGTCTGAAAGGAGATGCGGGTGCGCATCGAGGGCTTCTCGAAGATCATCCCCAGCGTGTGCCCGACCAGCGTGTTGCTGCGGATGCCGCGCTTCAGCAACGCCTTGGTGTCGGCGGCCAGGTCGTAGATCAGGTTGATCTCGTCGTTGCTCAGGTCCGTCACCGTCACCAGGTGCCGGATTTTTTTCTTTCGCAGCGTCATAGTCATCTACCCGTCAAAAAAAACGTATCCACTGCCGGGCCGCATCCTCACCTCGCGGCCGTCGGGCGGGCGGTGTGCCCTACCCTGCCCGTGCTTCCAGGGCCTTGCCGAAAATGGCCAGCCCCTCGTCGAGTTCGTCCTGGGTCACGGTCATCGCCGGGAGGAAGCGGACGACCGTGTCGTGGGTGCAGTTGATCAACAGGCCGTTGGCCAGGCATTCCTTAACCACGTCGGCGCCGGGGAATTTCAGGTCGCACCCGACCATCAGGCCGCGCCCGCGAACCTCCTGGATCAGGCCGGTCGCGTCGGCGAGATGATGCAGCCCGTCGCGCAGGTGCTTGCCCATCGTCTGGGTGTGGTCGAGCAGGCCCTCGGCCTCGATGGCCTCGAAGACGGCGATGGCCGCGGCGCAGGCCAGGGGATTGCCGCCGAAGGTCGAGGCGTGGAGGCCGGGCTTAATCGCGTCGGCGATGTCCGGGCGAGCCTCGATGGCCCCGATGGCCGTGCCGCCGCCCAGGGCCTTGGCCAGCGTCATCAGGTCCGGGCGCAGCTCGTAGAGGCGGTGGGCAAAATACTCGCCGGTCCGGCCGCAGCCGGTCTGCACCTCATCGACGATCAGCAGCGCGCCGCGCTGGTCGCACAGCTCGCGGAGCTGGGCCACGTAGGCTTCTTCGGCGACGTTGACGCCGCCCTCGCCCTGGATCAGCTCGATCATCACCGCGCAGGTCGTCTCGTCCACGGCCTGGGCCATTGCGGCGATATCGTTGAACGGCACATACTCGAAGCCGGGCGAGAGCGGGCCGATGCCCTGGTGGTATTTCTCCTGCCCGGTGGCGGTAATCGCCGCCAGCGTGCGGCCGTGGAACGAGTTGTGGACGGTGACAATTTTAGAGCGTCCGGGGCCGCCGACGATGCGGGCGAACTTGATCGCGCCCTCGTTGGCCTCGGCGCCCGAATTGCAGAAGAAGCACTTGCCGCCGAACGAGTGGGTGGCGATCAGCATCGCCAGCTTGCCTTGCAGGGCGTTGTAGTAGTCGTTGGCCACGTGGATCAGCGTGCCGGCCTGCTCGCGCAGGGCCTGGACCACGCGGGGGTGGCAATGCCCCAGCCCGTCGCAGCCCCAGCCGGGGAACAGGTCGAGGTAACTCCGTCCCTCGGCGTCCCAGACGCGCGAGCCTTCGCCCCGCACCAGAATCACGTCCTTGCGGGTGTAGTTGGGCACCACAAACTGGTCGAACTGTTGCCGAATCTGTTGCCGATCCATCAGACCTCCTCTGCGGTTCCAAGAAGCTGAGTGCCGATACCCTGTTGGGTGAAGATTTCGAGCAGCAGGGCGTGCGGGATGCTGCCGTCGATGATGTGAGCCTTGTGGACGCCCGCGTCGAGGGCATCGATGCAGGCCTTGACCTTGGGCAGCATGCCGCCGGAGATGTGCCCCTGCTTGATAAGCTCCTTGACCTGCTCCTCGGTCAAGGTGGGGCGGAGCTGAGGCGAGCCGTCGGGGCCGGGGGCCAGGATGCCGGGGACGTCGGTGAGGAACACCAGCTTCTCGGCCTTCATCGCCCCGGCCAGGGCCGCGGCGGCCACGTCGGCGTTGCAGTTCAGCGTCTCGCCCTCCGGCCCGGTGGCCAGCGGGGCAAGCACCGGCACGGTGTGGTCTTCGGTCGCCGCCAGAATCGCCTCGACGTCGGCCCCGGTCACCCGCCCGACCAGGCCCAGGCTCTCGCCGTGCCGGTCGGGGCCGTCTTCCACGGTCACGGTCAACCGCTCGGCGGTCAGGTACCGCTTGTCGTGGCGGGTCATGCTCACCGCTTTGCTTCCGAAATCGAGAATGGTCTGGACCAGCGTACGGTTAACCCGGTCGATCAGCACCTCGGCGACCACCTCCAGCGCTTCGGGGGTGGTTACCCGGTGGCCGTGGACGAATTCGCTCTGGATGTTCCGGTCTTTCAGAGCCTGGGTGATGAACTTGCCGCCGCCGTGGACCAGAATCGGGCGCATCCCGACCTGGCTCATAAAGGCCACACTCAGCAGCACCTTGTGCAGCTCGTCGTCGTCGATGGCGCTGCCGCCGTATTTGACCACCACGACCGCGTCGTGGAACTCGCGGATATACGGCAGGGCCTCAATCAGCACCGACGCTTTTCGAATAGCATCTTCCATCAATCTCGCCCCCAACACATGGAGAAACGGGAACCGGTGATTATACCACTCGAAAAACCGGAATCAAGCCTATGGATCGCCCCTCGCGACAGGCCGGCCCGCCGGGCCGGGCCGGACCTTCTGAAAAAAAATCGCGGAGCATGGCCCCGCGGCTCAGGCCGACGCCTTGACCCCCCTCCGCTGCTCCTATACAATCGAAACCTGATCAGGGGATAATGAGGACAGACGATGACGACGCCTTTTCAAATCACCCACGTCAACGTGGTCATGCCCGACGGGCTGGCCGAAAACGCAGCCATTGTGGTCCGCGAAGGGCGGATCGAATCCGTCGGCCCGCAGGTGGACGGGCTGCCGGTGGTGGACGGCGGCGGGGCCTACGCCCTGCCCGGCTTCATTGATATCCATTGCCACGGGGCGGGTTTATACGAAACCGGAGAGGGGTTGTTCGACCCGGCCACCGGCCGGTTTGACGACAGCGACGCCGCGATGAGCGAGGGCCTGCGCCGTTACGCCAGGGCCAAGGCCCGCGAGGGGGTGTCGGCCTATTACCTGGCCACCTGCGCCGCCCCGGTCCCGACCTTGCAGCGCGCCCTCGGATTCGTCCGGGACTATATGGACAGCGAGGCGAACGGCACGGAAGGCTCGCGCGTGCTGGGTGCTTTTCTGGAGGGCACCTTTTACAACCCCAAGATGGCCGGCGCCCAGAACCCGCGCTATGCACTGGAGCCTGCCCGCGAGCGGTTTGACCGGATCAACGAGGCTGGAACCGTGAAGCTGGCCAACGTGGCCCCCGAATACGGCGAGGCGGCCTGCGGCCTGATCGAGTACCTTACCGGCATCAACGTGGCCTGCGGGGCGGGACACACCGACGCCACCGCCGACCAGTTCCGGGCCGCGGTCGAACACGGGCTGCGCTATGTGATTCACTTCACCAACGGGCCGACCGGCGGGTCGTACAAGCCGTTCCACGGCGGCGGCACCATCGAGGCCACGCTGCAGCTCGACGAGGTGTATGCCGAGCTGATCTGCGACGGCTATCACGTCAACCCTGCGTACCTCCGCGACATCATCGCCCGCAAAGGGCCGGGCCGCATCATCGTGGTGACCGACCAGATTTTCGTGGCGGGCACCGCGCTGCGCCGCATCGGCTCCGGCGATTCCGGCTACGAGGTTTCGCCCGACGGCAAGTATGTGCGGGTGCTGGGCAAGCCGAACACCCTGGCCGGAAGTTGCGCGACCATGGACCTGTGCTTCTCGAACCTGTTGTCGTACCTGACCCGCGCGATGCCCGGCGTCTGGAACCGCTCCCACGAAGCCCTGTCGTTTCCCGATGCCCTGGGAGTCGTCTCCCGGATGTGTTCGGGCAACCCCGCGGCGATGATCGGCCTGGACCAACGCCTCGGCGTCGGCTCCATCGAGCCTGGCAAGCAGGCCGACCTGGTGCTGGGCCACCTCAACGGCGAGCCGGGAGATTACCAGTTCCAAGTCGAGAGCCTCTACATCGCCGGAAAATCGATTGATCTCGGATAAACCCGGAAGGGAATCGTTCCGGGGAACGGGCGGGGTGCAAGGGTGCAACGGCGTTTTGCCGGTGAATCACCTCGCCGCCGGGGCTACTCCTGCGAGCCGTGCGCGGCGCTCTTGCCGTCTTTGCCGATGGTCCCCACCTGAATGTTCAACTCGTCGCGGTTGAGAATCCGGGTGATCTGCCCGTCGGTGAGGTACACCACGCGGTCCGAGGCGGCGAGCATCTTGTGGTCGTGGGTGGCGGTGATGACGGTGACGCGGAAATCGTCCTTGAGGCTCTTGAGCATGTTGATGATGTCTTCGCCGGTGGTGAGGTCCAGGTTGCCGGTCGGCTCGTCGGCGAGGATGATGGCCGGGTCGTTGGCCAGGGAGCGGGCCACGGCGACGCGCTGCTGCTGGCCGCCGGACAACTGCACCGGCTTGTGGAAGATGCGTTCGCCCAAGCCCACGCGGGTGAGCAGCTCGGCGGCCTTGTCCTGGGCCACGGCCTGGGTCAGCCCCGCGAAGAGCATCGGCATCATCACGTTTTCCAGCGCGGTGGCCACCGGGATGAGGTTGAAGGTCTGGAAGATGTAGCCGACCTTGTGGCACCGCAGCCAGGCCAGCTCGAAGGTGTCCAGCGCGGCGATATCGACCTCGTCGATGAACACCTCGCCCTCGTCGGGCTTGTCCAGCCCGCCGATCATGTTGAACAGGGTGCTCTTGCCGGAGCCGCTGGGGCCCATGATCGAGACATACTCGCCGCGCCGCACGGAGAGGTCCACGCCGCGCAAGGCATGCACCTCTTCGTCGCCGAGCCGGAAGACGCGCTTCACGCCGCGCGCCCGCACCACATAGGCGCTGAGCAGCTCATCGGCCAACGCGGCACTCATGCCGCTCTCGGCTTCCTCGTTGTTCAGGATGTTGGGTTCTTCGCTCATAGATCAGACCTCAGACCGCATCGCGTCGATCGGCTGCATCTTGGCAGCGCGCCACGCGGGATAAAGAGCTCCGGCGACGGTCAGCGCCGTCCCCGCAAACAGACAGGCCCCGGCGACCATCGCCAGTTTCCCGTAGGGGATCAGCGACCAGATTTCGCCGCCGTAGGTGGCCCACGCCTCGGCCATCGAGAGGCCCAGGCCGATGAACACGCCGATGGCGGTGCCCACAAAGCCCTGCAAGGCGCTCTCCAATAAAAACAGCTCCACAATCAGGAAATCCAGTGCTCCCAGGCATTTCATCGTGCCGATCTCGGCGTAGCGCTCGGTCACGCTGAGCAGCATGGCGTTGAGGATGCCGACGAAGCTGACCATCAGGGCGAGGCCGACCAGCCACCAGGTCTGGGCGCGCTGGTCTTCCGCGCTGGCGGCGGGCGCCAGGGCTTCGGCCTCGTCGTCGGTCGCCTCCTGCGGCGCGTCCGGCACGGGCAGCAGCCCCTCGCGCTGAAGGCGCTGGATCAGTTGGGGCGAGCCTCGCTCGGCCACGCTCTGTTGCAAGCTGTCGGAGCTGAGGATATAGGCCAGGAACGCGAGCGCCAGGATGATGCCGCTGGTGACCAGCAGCGAGCGAAAGAGGCGCACGCGAATATTGCCCCAGGCAATCTCAAAGACCCGTGCAAACGGCAACTGGGCCTGTTTCTGTACTTGTCCGTGAAGGTTGTCCATCTACGTCTTCCGCACAATCCGGTCCTTGTCCACTGCCACCGCGATCAAGCCCTTGGACACCAAGGTCTTGAGAAACGTGGTGACGGCCACTTCGGCCTCGGAGCGGCTGAGCTTGTGCCGCCGCTGAAAACCGCTGACAATACCTTTGACGGTGGTTTTCCCGTCGCAGGCCTCATACACCTCGCGCCCCAGCGGGTCCACGCCATAGGACCGCTCGGTTTTACCGGCCCGGCCCAGCATGCCCCAGATGGGCCGCCGAAACACTTCCAACCTGATCTGCGCGCCGCCGTCCGGCCGCTCGGTAATACTGAGCGTCGGCACCCGTTCCGGCCGGGCCGACATCGCGGCCTCGCGGTTCAGTCGCGGCCGCTTGCTCATGCCTCGCCTCCCGGCCCGCCGGCCCAGTCCATCGCCCGGAGGGCCTCGGCGGTCAGCTCGACGGGCTGCGCCGCATTCCGCGCGTCGCACTCGGCAATCAGCAGGCGGTCCAACCCGGTGTGATGCACCACCGCGCTGACGCTGTGCCTCGGGGCGAGCCACCCGAAGGGGAACGGCACCGCCTTGCGGCCTCGACGCCGCAAGCCCGCCCAGGTCCCTTCCGGCGTCTGCACCGCCCAGGGTTCGGTCGGCAGCATCGCCTTGAAACGCCGGTACTCGCGAAACGGCGTGAATTCCATCCACTCCGGCATCTCGCGCCGGGCCAGCGCGAGCGAGCCGGGGTACACCTGCCGCACCGTGAGGCGCGTGCGGTCCGGCGAGGTCCATTCGAGCGCCACGTCGCCGAGGTGCAGGCGCCGCCTGGCCAGGACAAAGCCCGGGGGCGACACGAAGCTCGACCCGAAGATCGCCCATCGAACCGGGGCGCCCTGGGCCGTGGCCTGCATCCGACGAATCACCTGTTCCTCCATCTGCCGCCGGTTATTCTTCGAGGCCGCGGCGGCAATCGCAATTTCAATCACCAGCGCCGCCCGGGGCGCGTGGCCGTACCAGAGGGCGCCCTCCGGGATGAGACGGCCGCCGCGTGGCGACCAGGCGGCCAGTTCGAACCCGCCGTGGGCCGGGCCGCGCTCAGCCTGCTGGATACCGACCTTCCGAAGCCGCCGGTCCAGCCAGCGGTCTGCCCGAAAGGCGGGCGGCGTCCGCCGCCACTTGACCTGGAACACCGCCTGGGTCGCGTCGCCGACAATCAGGTTGCCCCGATCCCAGTCGCCCTCCACGTGAAGCGGCCGCCAGTGGGCAGGCATTCGGGTTTCCCAGCCAACCCAGGCGAGGGGTACTGTTTTCAAACGCGACACAGACACCATCCCTGGGGGCAAGCCGTGCCCCGTGCTAGACCGCCAGCTTAATCACGCTCTTGCTCATCAGCACAAAGCCGAGGCTGAACATCGCAATCAGGCCCATGCCCGCGGAAAATCCGGCCGCAAACACAATGCGGTACTGGGGCCACTTGTCTTTGAACATCGGACGGAAGATGTAGCGCCCCATGAGCGCTCCGATAAACATCGGAATCACCGCGTGGGGCATGGTCTGGTCCAACCCGCGCACCACGCCATAGACCAGGAAGACGGGCAGGCCGAAGTGCGCCAGGGTGGCGTAAACCGCCAGGGCCAAGCCCAGCCCGATGGACAGGTATTCGGGCTTGAACGCATCCATAAAGGGCGTCACCCCGCCCTCCGGCGACGTGGCAGAAAAGACCAGGCCCGACTGGAAGGCTTCCAGTTCCCAGAACTTATTGGCGTAGGGGAACATCTCGCTGGGGACCGTGCCGATCGACCAGATGAACTGGCTGAACATCACAGTGCCGACGAACAGAATCGGGAAGATCAGAATATCGGCCTTGATGATGGAGCTGAACCGGGTGCCGGTCAGCTCGGCGGTCCGGAACGAGAGCACCTGGCCGGTGTAGTCGTGGAAGGGAATCGGGGCAAACCAGATGGCGGACCCCTTGTAGCCGGAGAGGATAAAGGTCGCCTCGCGCACGTAGGGAATGGCCACCTGTTGCCCGATGATGCCCTCCATTCGGGAGGAGACATAGCTGATGAACGGGGTATAGACGAAGCCGTAGAACAGCAGCAGCCAGAGCGGGAACATCGAGCCTTTGAGCGGGCCGGAGCGGAAGTTGACCAGCCAGTAGGTGAGGGCGATGTAGGTGCAGGTCGAGACGAAGTAGATCAGCAGGGCGACCCAGACGGGGATATCGCCGCGCCCGGCGGGCGGATCAAACAGCTTGTTCCACTTGATCCCGCGGCCGGTGTCGCCCAGCTTGCCCATCTCGCGCCGCTTCTCGCGGAAGTTCTTGTAGAGGTGGAAGAAGCCAATGATGGCCACCGCCACCGCCAGCCCCAGGCCGAAGCTGAAATAGAAGTCCATGGTGTTGGACTGGATGGTCTGGATGGCTCCGATGCCGCGGTCCCAGCCGCTGAGGATGCCGGTGTGATAGAGAATGGGGTTGGCGATGAGCGTGATGATCAGGCCGATGAAGCTGCCCACCATCGCCCAGAAGGGCATCACCATGCCCGTGATCAGGAATCCGATATTGAAGCTGACCATCATCGGCATGGCCGGCAGGGCGTCCTCGGTGAAATTGGTTAAGTCTACGAAGGGCAAGGGGATCGGCTGGATGCTCTCGGTGAAGATGGCGCTGGTGATGTTGGGGATGGCAATATAGACGAAGCCGAAGGCGATGCCGATGGCTCCGCCAACGCTGAAGGTGCGCCACCGCCAACTCTCACGCCGGTCCGACGCATCGGCCAGGGCGGTCATGCCCATCGCGCCGACCGGGGCCATCGGGAAGGGCAGCTCCTCGACATCGGAGGTGAGGCGATACATCACATAGCCCAGCCCGAAATGGTCGAGCCGGCTGATGAACATCCCGACCCCCAGCAGGATCAGCGGCAAGGACCATTCGGCCATGAAGAATGACCGCTCGTTAAGCACGTTCGGGTCGCTGGGGGCAAACCAGGTGGGGATATCGCTGATGCCGAGCTTGCGCAGCTCGACGCTCTGAACGAGGAACTGCCGCCAGAGCAGGCCCCTGCCGCCGGTGGCCATCATCGCTCCGCACATATAGAAGAGGATGAAGATTTCGGGGCGCTGGAGCTTCTTGAAGGCCCGGCGGGCGATCTCGACGTAAAGAATCACCGTGACCCACCGGGCCGCGGGGCCCATGCCCAGGCCGGCCACCAGCACCATGTAGAGCTGGGCGGGGGCCATCACCAGACCGACGAAAAAGGCCATCAGCACCGTGCCCCAGCCGAATCCATCGTGGAATTCGCTGGGCGCGTGCATCAGGTCGCGAAATTCTTTTAGTTCTTTATCTTCCTTCATAGCCCGTTGTTCCCGCCGGAGATTATGATCCTTGAGTTTCAGGAGCTGGGGTGGCCGTGCCGCCTGTGGCCTCCGGCCCCGGTGCGACGGAGGGGCGACCCAGCCGCTCGGTCGCCTCTGTAATATATTCCAACATCTTTTGAGGCTTCAAGTTACGCCAGCCCAGAAGTTGCTTGCGAAGATCCGCCAGCAAGCCGCGATTCAGCTTCCACCAGCTCGATTCCTGGCCCGAATAGCGGGTCAGCTCGATATGCAGGTTATAGACATCCTCCTCGCCGGCCTCCCCCACCAGAATTCGGCAGCGCTGCCGAATGCCCAGGTCGTAGGGGGCCAGCCAGACGGTACACTCCAGCCCCTCGAAGCTCTGCCCGCCAACCTCGGCCTTGACGGCGTGCAGGTGGTCGGTACTGAAGGTGCCGATGCTCCCCTCGCGGTGGGCGTCCAGATATTCAAACAGGAAGGCCATCACCCCGTCGGCGGTGCGCCCGGTGACGGTGAAGGGCAGCCGGTCACGAATCACGCCGTCCACCGGTTGCGACACCTTCCAGCTCATTTCATTGCTGGGCGTGGCCAGCCGCCCGGCCAGGAAGGCCGGAATCAACGACGAAACCACCACCACGGAAAGGACCATCACCATCGTGAAGATGGCCTGGGTTCCGGAATAGTTGAGGGTCAGCCCGCCGAGCCAGCCGAGGTCGCTGAGCACCGTGGCCATGCCCTGGCCGATGATATAGCCGAAAATCGACCCCATCAGGCCGTAGGTGAGCGCCTCGGCCAGGAACAGGAACCCGACGTGCAGCGGGGCCAGCCCCAGGCTGGTGTAGATGTAAATTTCCTTGCGGCGTTCGGCGATGGAGCTGAGCATGGTGTTGAAGATGATCAGGCCGGCAATGACGATGGGGATGATCAGGCTCTTGGGAGCTTTGGGCACCAGCGGCGTGGCGGCCAGCACGTTGACGCCGCCCGGCTCGCCGTAATAGACCGGGAAGGCCAGCCGGTCGGCCATCTCGGACGCCAGCCGTCGGGCCTGCCGCATCGAGTCGGTGGGCACGGCCACGCTGCGCAGCGTGGTGCCCGGCATCGCCTTCAGCAGCTCGCCGGGCACGATCAACAACTGGTTGGGCGGCACGTGGGCCAACTGCACGTCCGGCTCCAGGGCGGCCCCGCTGGCCAGCTCCAGGGTCAGCTGCTCGACGCTGATCGTGGAGATCTCGCTGCGCTGCTCATCGGTCATCTGGGTGTAGTCCAGCGGGCGGAGCGACTCGCCGTCGAGGCGCCGCACGTCTTCCAGGGCGTTTTCGTCAATCAGGCCGACGAGCTCAAGCTCAACACCGCCGATCACCAACGTCTCGCCGGGCGTGACTTCCAACCGCTTGGCGGTCTCGGCAGAGAGGTAGCAGCCGCCCGTCTCGGCAAACCGCTCCCACCGGGGGCAAGCCCGCCCGATACCGGTCAGGGCGTCTTCTTCGGGGGCCAGGCCCAGCGCCGCGACCATCGGCTCCATGTGCCCGTTGCGGGGGTTGCGAACCATAAACCGCCATTCCGCCGAACTTTGGCTGTTGAACCAGTAGCGCGGCACGAGCGGCAGGTCGGCCCCGACAATCTGCTGGAGCTGGAACAGGGCGGCTTCGGGCATCGTCCGCGAGCCCGGCTGCCGGATCAGCACCCCGGTGAAGGGGGCCTGATCGGCGATGCGGAACTCGCGGCGGTCCTGATAGCTGCTGGTGGACATGAAGCAGAGCATCGCAAAGGTGATTAACATCACCGTGGTGCCGGTGAGCGCCGTGCGGAACTTGCGCCGCCGCATGTTGGCGATGCCCAGCCGAAGGGCGGTGGTCAACACGCCCAGGCGCGAGGTGCGGGCACCGCTCGATTCGGCCCGCCCGCTGTGCATCTCGTCCAGGCTCGACTGGAACTTGGCGTAGATCACGCTCATCACCAACAGGCTCATGAAGATGATGGCGAAGGCCATCACGATCATCAGCGGCTGGCCGCTGATCTTGAACGCGGGGTGATACTGCCACAACACCACGGCCATCACCGTGAAGACGCCGACCATCCCGGCGATCTGGCGGTAAACGTGAGCAGCGGCAAACACCAGGCGCTCGAAGGCATAGGAGAAGGGGATGAGCATCAACAACAGGAAGATCGCCGCGCGGACGAT
>CAZBCO010000023.1:0-5170 GCA_964490295.1 uncultured Planctomycetota bacterium | reverse complement strand
GTGGCCGCCTGCTTCGCCGAAGGGGAGACGCGGCTGGTCAACGTGCCCCAAGCTCGCATCAAGGAGACCGACCGCATCGCCGTGATGCGGCAGGAGCTGCTCAAGATGGGGGCGCGCGTCACCGAGCTGGACGACGGGCTGGTGATCGAAGGCCGACCACTGCACGGGGCCGAGGTCCACGGCCACGGCGACCATCGCGTGGTGATGGCGTTGGCCGTCGCGGCGATGGGGGCCGACGGCACCACGCGGATCGCCACCGCGGAGTCCGCCGCCGTGACCTTCCCCGATTTCGCCGACCTGATGCGCGGCCTGGGAGCCGAACTGGAACTGAGCGAGACATGAGCCTCGGCCAACCGCAGCACAGGGGCGACGACGGAAGTTCGCGCGAAGCGGTCGGAGCTCCGCCCCGTGGTGCCGTGTTCAAACGCCGACTGCTGCGGCTCGGTGCCGGCCTGCTCCTCCTGCTCCTGGCGAGTTTTGGCCTCGACCGCCTGCTGCCGAGCCTGGGCGTCCGCCTGCTGCGCCCCACGCCATACGCCTATCCGGCCGGCTTGAACATCGAACGGGACATGCTCGAATATCGGCTCCATCTGAAAACGAACACGGTGGGGCTGCGGGCCGCAAGCTCGCCACAGCCCCTGCCTGGCGTATCGGTCCACAGGGGCGTGCTGGTGTTGGGCGACGAACAGACCGCCGGACGGGGCGTTGCCCCGGATGCGACCTTCTCGGCCCGCCTGGATGAAGCCCTGCCGGGTGTGCCGGTGGTCAACGGCGGCGTGGACGGTGCGAACACGTTGCAGCAGGCGCGCCTGTATCATTCCTGCCGCGACCTGTTCCGCCCGTCTCTGGTTCTGCTGTGCATATCGGGCGACGACCTGGCCGACATGGTCGAGCGGCGGTTCGACGACCCGCTGCCCCCGCCCGAAGCTCGAAGCCTGCCCGAGACGTTGTGGCCGAACCTGAGCGGGCATCTGGCCGCGAGGGGCCGCGCGAAAGCTTGGGAACGCATACCGGAGCCGTTCGACGTTATCGGGAGCGCGGTCTCGAAAGCCCGAAGCGCCCGGAACCTGAGCCGCGAGGCGGTGGGCGACTGGACCGCCGCGGTGCGAGCATACCCCCAACTGGTGGAGGCGGCCGGCCAACGTCGTTTGGACGGCAACCTGCTGACCTTTGGCCTGCTGTGGAAGAACCGATGGGCCGATTCTCTGGACATGAACCCGTGGCGTGACCAGAGGGCCTGGCCAAACCTCAAGACGGTGCTGGCCTGGATGAAGGCGCAGGTCACGGCTCAGGGCGGGCTGCCGGCGGTGGTGTTCATCCCTGCCAAGGTGCAGTACGACGAGGCATACCTCGGCTTCCTCAAGGGCTTGGGCTACAACACCACGAGCTTGTGGCTGAGCGAACGGTCGAGGTTCCAGATAGCGCTGGGGCGGTGGTGCGGCGACCACGGCCTGCCGTTCCACGACCTCACCCCCGCCTTCCGCCGAGCCGAAAACACCGCCGAACTCAGCCGTCGCTACGGAGCGGAATTGACCGAGAAGGGCCATGCCCTGGTGGCGGAGCAGTTGGCACCGTGGTTGCGGGAACAGCTTCGGGAGCACTTGGGCGAGCAGCAGACCGGCGTTGACGGGCGGACGAAGCGTCGGATATCCCGGAGGGGAACTCGGCCAACACGCCGACTCACGCATCCAGAAAGTTTTTCAGAAGCTGAATGCCTTCGCCGGTGAGAAACGATTCCGGATGGAACTGGACGCCTTCCATCGGGAACTCCTTGTGGCGAATGCCCATCAATTCATTCTGGTCGGTGGTGTGGGCGGTCTTCTCGAAGCAGTCGGGCAGCGTCGATTCTTTCACGATCAGCGAGTGGTAGCGGGTCGCCTCAAACGGGTTACTCAACCCCTTGAAGACCCCCTGGCCGTCGTGTTGAATCATCGAGGTCTTGCCGTGCATCAGGCGCGGAGCGCGGATCACGTCGCCGCCGAAGGCATAGGCCATGCACTGGTGGCCCAGGCAGACGCCCAGCACGGGCAGCCGGGGGCCGAAATGCCGGATGACCTCGTTGGAGATGCCGCCCTCCTTCGGGGTGCAGGGGCCGGGCGAAATAACGATGCGGTCGGGATTGAGCCGCTCGATCTCAGCGATGGAGGTCTTGTCGTTGCGGCGCACGTCCAAAGCGGCGCCCAGCTCGCCAAGACGCTGCACGAGATTGTACGTGAACGAATCGTAGTTATCGATCACCAGTATCAAGGCACCACCTCGCACCCGAGAGAGCTTATCGCCGGAATCATACCCCACCTTGCCCCGGTTGTCAAACGATGTCATCGGGCCGAGAGCCGGCCCCTTCCGGGTTCAGCCCGCATTCCCGTCGCTTTCGGGATTGCTTTTGACGGCCGCATCAAAGGCATCATCCGTTTGTTGCGGCTCGACCTCCAGGACGCGGCGTCCGAGGGAGGCGATGCCCCAGGCCCCGGCCGGTGCCGTCACGAGGATGCTGAGCACAGCGACGGCGAGGATGATCTCGCCCGGAGCGGTCTCCAGGCCCGCCTCCCGCATCGCCATCAGCGGCACCGCGCCGATGGCCGCTTGAACCGTCGCCTTGGGCGAATAGGCGACCGCCACAAACAGCCGTTCCTTCAAGTTCAACCGGCTGCGCAACAGGCAGGCCCAAACCCCGGCGCCGCGGGCCAGAAGGCCCAGCCCGATGACCGCCAGCCCCGCCAGCCCGGCTCGCCAGGCCACGCCGATATTCACCTGAGCACCGACCATCGAGAACAGAATAATCTCGGCAAACACCCATATCTTGGCCAGCTTCGCGGAAATCTCGTGGGCCATGTGCTCGCGCTTCTCCAGGATGACGAAGCCAATGGCCATCGCCGCCACCAGCCCGGCAAAGGGGACCACGCCCGACAAGATATGCTGAAGGCGCACCAGCATGATGGAAATGGCCAGCACAATCAAAACGCGCTTTGTGGCTCGGGGATTGAATCGGTCGAACAGGCGGTACAGCAGCATTCCGATGAGCAATCCGGAAGCCACGCCAAGCAGCAGGGACACCGGAATGCCGATAATCTGCAAGGTGAGATTGGCCCGGTGGCCGACATAAAGCCCCAGAACCACGCTGTGGGCGACAATCACATAAATATCGTCCACCGAGGCGGCAGCCATCACCATCGAGGGAATATCTTTGGCGGCTCCCCGCCGCTCCTTGATGAATCGAATCATCAGCGGCACCACCACGGCGGGCGATACCGCGGCAAGCACCGACCCCAGAATGGCGGATTGAAGCCAGGTCAGCCCCAGCAGCCAAGGCCCCGCCAGGGTGATGGCCAGCCCTTCCAGCGTGGCCGGCCCAAAGGCCAGCAGCAGCACCCGAAAGCCCACGCGGTGCAGGGTGCGGCGACTCAGCTCAAAGCCCACACGCAGGAGAATGACAATCAGGGCAATGAGGCGAAGGTCAGGCCCCACCGCCAGCAAATCCGGGTCCAGCCAACCCAACAGGTAAGGCCCCAGAACCAGACCCACCAGCAGCATACCAATCAGGCCGGGAATGTGCAGGCGCCGGAAGAGCCAGTCGGCAATCAACCCCAGAACGATGATTTCCGCTATGCTGACCGCCATCGCCATTCCTGCCCGAAGACGCCCATCCGTCACCCGTCCCGGCGCGGCATTAGACCGTCAAATGCCCGACGAGCAAGACCTGCCGGATAGGAGTCATCAGCCAGGCATCTTGGCCCGGCGCTTCAGGGCGGACCCCATCGCCGAAAATCAGCATACGAAATCCACACCGAATATTCAAGCGTAAATCAACCACCTGAGCCGGCGGGGGTGCGTCAAGAAATTATGGTTATGCGATTTTCTTGGAGGATGGATATGGGGCCCGGAAGCGGGCCAGGTCATCGGCGTGGGGTCCGGTGTTCTTGTCTCTACGCGATTCTTACACAGGGAGACATGCGGGGGCAAGACATTTGCAGTGCGAAGGGAAGATGGTTGCGCATGTAGACAAAGAATCAGTGCGGTCATCGCCTCCGAAAGACCCAATCGCGGCTCAAGCGGTCAACAAGATATCTCCCGTTGGCTTGTCTTACATGGCCGAGCCAACCATTCAGCCGCCGTGTGACCTTTTCCCAAGCTATTCGGCGCTCGGCATACGATCGCTTAATCCACCTCAGGCGCCGCCGAAACCGCCGGATGTTTTCCTTGGGAACCCAACGATGCGTAGGCCAAATCCGATACCCCACAAAACGAAGCCCCGCTCGTGATGGTATGACGCACAGTCGTGTTTCATGAAGACGAAGGCGATCTTGTTCAAGGCGACACTTCACCGCACGAATGGCTTCGTGCAACCGCGACGGAATAGTATCCGCCATCAAGAAGTCGTCGCAGTACCGCGCATAGCCTCGGATGCCAATCTGGTTCGTCACGAAATAATCAAGGGCGTTCAGATACCAGTTGCCGAACCATTGACTGGTCAGATTGCCAATGGGGAGGCCTCGGCGACGTACGAGCGGCGTCCACAGCGTGTCGCCCGCGAACCACATTTGGACGGGCTCCTGCAGATTGGAGGAATCCACCACCAGATCCATCAACTCCAAAACACGCCGGTCTTTGATCAAACCCCGAAACTTGGCCTTCAGGATTTCGTGATCGAGGCTTGGAAAAAACTTCCGAACGTCCCCATGCACCACATACCGATAGCGTCGCAACAACTCCTGAGCACGATCCGCCGCCGCGTGGGTTCCCTTGCCGCGACGACAGGCGTAACTGTGCGGATGAAAGTGACGCTCCAAGATCGGTTCGAGCACATTCATCAGGGCGTGATGCACGACACGGTCGCGATAAGGCGCGGCCGAAATAAGCCGCGGCTTCGGCTCGCTAATCCAATGCGTCCGGAACCGACCGGGTTCATAAAGATTCGCGTCCAACTCGGATTGGATGCTCAGGAGTTCCGCTTCCTGGCAGAAATTGAACCGCTGGACTTCCGCCTTGTCGCGCTTTCCGCGTTGAGCTTTCCGAGCGGCAAGCAGGAGGTTCTCCCACGAGAGTAGCCTTGGCCATAATCCCCCGTAGCGCTTCATGACCGCTCGGACACACTGCTGTGCCACCCGCCGACCTGACGGCCAATCTGGTCCAGCACTTTGGACGCGTGTCCGTGACTCTTGACAGGCAGAGC
>CAZBCO010000022.1:0-7090 GCA_964490295.1 uncultured Planctomycetota bacterium | reverse complement strand
CCTGGGAGGCCATGTCCCAACGCCGGTCGGAGGAAGCCGGCGGCCAAAAAGCGGAGATGGACGAAAACCTCAAGCGGAAACTGGAGCGCGATCTGCTGGCCGCCCGATCGCTGTTTGTCCAGAAGCGATGGCGCGAGTGCATCGACGCTTGCGAGCGGATTCAACGTTACACCCCCTACGACCCCAGAGCACGGCAACTTCTCCGCGACGCCAGCATCGAGTTGACCGACGTGCGGGTGCGGGACATCGAAGCCAATTCCGAACGCCGCATCCGCGAGGCGCTGGGCGAAGCGGCGGAGATTATGGTGCCGCCGCGCAGCACCGCACGGCTCACGCGGCCCTCGTCGGAGCCTGAGGTCCGGGTTCCCACCGCTGATGAAATCGCCATTGAGAAGAAATTGAACGAGAAGGTCTCGATGGACCTTATCGAGGCCCCCCTCTCCTACGTGCTCGACCTGCTCTCGCGCTCCATCGGCATCAACCTGATCGTGGACCCGGCTGCTGTACAGGACAAGACGGTCACCATCAACGTCAAAAACACCACGCTTCAAGAAGTACTGGACTTCATCGCCCGTAACGAGGGCGTCACCTTCACCAAGGGCCGCAACACGATCTACGTCACCACGCCCGGCGAGCCGATGTTGGAGCTTCGCATCTTCCACCTGAATAAGGGCTTGACCGACGTGGCCAACGATATTATGGGTTCCGGCTCAACCGGCGGGACGGATGGCGGCGGAGAAGGCAATGCCACTTCCGGGGGCGGCGGGGCCAAGCCCAGCGACACCTCGGATATCGAACGCCTCCTGGGGCGTATCGAAACGGGCCTCATCATCTGGCCAACCGGCAGCCAATACTACCTCGACCGCAAGCGCAACGTGCTGTTCCTCCGCAGTACGCCAAAAACCCTCGACCAAGTCGAAAAAATGATTATGGCGCTGGACGAGAACCCAATACAAGTCCTTGTTACGACACGCTTTATCGAAATTGACGCCGAAAACCTGGACGACTTGGGGGTTGAATGGAACCTGACCAACGATTTCGCCCTGACCAAGAAAGGCGGGGCGGATTCCCTGGTGATTGATGCCTCGACCGGCACCAATTTCGACGCACGCGTCGCCAGCGAGGCCGGCAACACGGTCAGCTCTTCCGACGGCCTGACTATCGGCCTGACCGGCATCCTGACCGACCCACAGTTTCAGGCCACCCTGAAAATCGTAAGCTCCAAGTACAAGGGGCGGGTGGTCAACGCCCCGCAGGTGGTCGCCCGAAACAACTCGCCCGCACGGTTTCAGGAGACGCAAGACCTCTGGTACGTGGACGACTATCGCATCGACCGCACCGACCTGACCGGGTCCGAGGGCGTCACCACTTCCGAGCCGGTGGTCGTCCCCCAATTTGCGCGTGGGCCTTCCATCGGCTTCGGCCTCACCGTGACGCCCAGCGTGGGCCGCGACAGCCGGGACATCACCCTGCTGCTCGAACCCATCTTCCGCCGCAAGAGCCGGGACTCCGTCTCGCAGCCGGTCATCCTGCCTTCGACGCTGGGGGCAACCTCTGACATCGTTCTCGAACGCCCGGTCATCGTGGACCGACGGATGTGGGCCAAAGTCACCGTCCGAGACGGCTATCACGTCGCCCTCGGCGGCATGGTCACCGGCACCAAGAAGGAAGTCGAATCCAAGGTCCCGCTGCTCGGAGACCTGCCGCTCATCGGATTTCTCTTCCGACGCAAGAGCGTGATGGACTCGCGACGGCACCTGCTGGTCTTCGTCAGCGCCCGCATCCTCGACCCGACCGGCGATATGTACAAGACCGACGATCAGGAGCGTGAAGAAGCCCTCCGGAAGGCCGAGCTGTCCTCGAAAAAACCCTCCGAGACCGTAGGGGTCGATTATGTCCGGGCCGACGAACGGCGCCAGATTCTCCAAGGCCGCCCCGCGCTTGGCGGGGAGAAAAAAGACGAGATCATTGATCTCGAAGAGATGAAGAAGCCATGAGCCGACGCTCACCCCATAAGCGGATCGTTCCACTGGCGGTCGCCCTGGTGCTCGCTCTGGCGTCCATCGGCCAGGCCACCAAGCCGAGGCCCCCGGTGGTGCTGCGCGCGCGCCTGGTTAAGGCCGATCTGGCCGCCGGGACGGCAAGCATCGTGATTGAGGCCAAGTCGATAATCGTGGCAAGCTCGCTCAGCATTCGCTGTGAGCTGCCGCCCGGCTCGACGATGGTGCCCGGCACCGGCGAATGGGGCGGTGATCAGAACCGGAAGACGTTGAGCGTCACCGTCACGCTTCCGCCGCAGAGCGGCAAGATAATCATCCGGGCCGACCTGATTGGCGAGCACCTCCGTACCGGGGCGGTCGCGGGGCTGGCCCTGCCCTCGAAGACCGGAGAAGAGCCGCCTCAGCCCGCCGGCAAGGTCATTCAGACCAACACGGGCGAGCGGCTGAGGATCCATAAGTAAACGATGAGAAGAACCGCCAAGAAGCCCAATACCGCGGCGCGGTTGGCCCTGTGGCTGATTTGCGGCGTGTTCGCCGCCACCGTCGCCCAGGCCAACACGCTTTCGGGCACGGTGCGCTATCAGGACAAGGTGTTCAGCACGGCCGATGGCTCGTTGGTTGATACCCCGATGGCCGCGGCCCGCTATGTCTCGCTCGACTTCGTCCGGGCCTCGGCCCCGACCGTGGTGCTGGGTTCGACCACCACCAACCTTTCCGGAGCGTTCACCTCGCCCGACCTGGGCGAGCACGCCGACATCCTCGTCCTGGTCAAGGCCAGCGGCACCCACGAAAACCAGACCGTCGTGGTCCGCGATCAATCCGGCACCGGAGGGGCCATCCAGACCTTTCAGAGCGCCGCGTTCGACCTCTCCGGCGGCAACCTGGCAGGACAAGCCATCGACATCGTGCCCGACGCCATCGCCGGGGCGTTCAATATCTACGATCAGTTGGTGACCGCCCACGATTACGTCCGCGACCAACTCTTCGCCACCCCGCCGAATACCGCCGCATTCACCGTCACGGTACGATGGGAGGACGGCAAGGACGGCAACGACACCATGCCGGAGGGGACCTATTACACGGTGATTGGCGGGATGCACACCATCAACGTGCTGGGCGATTCCACGCTGGATTCCGACGCCTTCGACGACGCGGTGTTGATTCACGAATACGGCCACCTGGTCGCCGCGTTGTATTCCAAAGACGACTCGCCGGGCGGGCCGCACGTGCTGGGCACGGCGCTCGACCTGCGGTTGGCCTTCTCCGAGGGTTGGGCCAACTTCTTCAGCAGCGCGGTGCGTGGCACAAAGCATTACGTGGACACCACCGCGGGCACGCCGTTGCTCTTCGAGATCGAGACACCCTCGGTGGTCGGCGCGCCGGGCATCTCCGTCAACGGCCCAGAGAACGAGCTTGCCGTCTCGTCGATAATGTGGGGCATCTTCAACGCAGGGCTGACCATCAACCAGGGGACTATCGACACGCCGCGCGAGGCCCTCTGGGATATCTTCCACAGTTATCTGCCGTCCGGCGGCGTTGAAGATATCTCGCTGGAGGATTTCTGGGACGGCTTCTTCGAAAGCTCCGTCACCCCGGCTTACGGGGCATCGCCCGCCAACAAGCCCACCCTGATTACCATCATCCAGGGCGTCGATGTCCGCTACTACGAGGACACACAGGAACAAGACAACATCTTCGATGACGCCAACTTCATCAGCACCGACGGGGCGGTTAAGAGCGGCACCCACTACTACGACGCCAACAATGACGGACGGGGGCAGGGTGACGAGGACTGGTTCTGGTTTACCGCGGAGTTCGGCAAGACCTACAACCTTGAGACGTTCAACCTGGGCAACTCCTCCGATACCGTGCTGACGCTGTACCGCCGAAGCGACGACGAGGCCGTGCTGATCACCAGTAACGACGACATCAGCACCGCCGAGCGTGCCTCGCGGATCGTGTACACCGCCACCGTCGGCGGACGGCATTATGCCCGCGTCACCCGCTCGACCAAGCCCCTGCCGGACTGGAGCGGCACCCCCGGCCCGCGAGCTTATTACGGCTACTACAGCTTCCGCATCACCGAGGGCACGGTTGCCGGCCCGACCGTGGTCAGCATCAACCCGGCAGACAACGCGACCGATGTCGCCGTCACCACGCCCATCGTGGTCACCTTCTCCCAGCCGGTGCGGCTGACCACCGTGACCGCCTCCACGTTCATCGTGACCGCGGCCACCACCCCGGTGGCGGGCACCGTGGCGTTGGACGCGACACGCACCGTGGCCACCTTCACCCCTTCCGCCAGCCTGTTGAACAGCACGATCCACACCATACAACTGACCGATGCCATTGAGGATGACGACGGCAGGGCGTTGACCCCGTTCACCTCGCAGTTCACCACGATAGCAAGCGGAGCGGTTCCGCCCGGAGGCGTGCCGAAGATACCTCTGGCCCAAATCAAGTCGGGCCAAGGCTACGTAGACCTCGAGTGGGTCTATCCAACGGGGACGCATGACGGCGTCATTGTCGCCTGGGGGTCTACGCGCTTCCCCACGCTGGCCGCCACAACCACCAACGGGACCACCTCCTTGACGGTGGGGCGCGGCACGGAGCTTTACCGGGGCAACACCGACACACGAAAGCAAATCTCCCTGGCGAACGGCGGCCGCGCCTTTGTCGCCATCTGGGTATTCATCGGCACGGCAATCAGCGAGCCTTACTATCTGACCACGCGCGCCGCCTCCGGGGGACGCGGCATCACCGAACTACTGAATGAGCCGGACCCCGATAACCCCGACGAAGACCTCCCGACGCCCGGCGGCCCGACGCTTGCCAAGCCCACCAGGGTGCAGGCCGCCTCCGGCAACGGCTATGTCGATATCGAATGGGTTCCGGCCGACGGCGACTTCGACGGCGTCGTTGTCGCGGTTGGCAGCTCGCGGTTCCCCAAGTTGGAACAAACCGTGGTGAACGGAGCTTTGGCGTTGACCCTTACCCACGGAACCGAGCTGATGCGCGGCGGCGATCGGGTCCGTCTCCGTGTGGCCACAGCCAACGGAGCGGCTCGGCTGTTCGCCGTCTGGACGTACAAGGGCACCGCTTTTTCCAGGCCGATGTATGCGGCCACGCGAGCCTCCAGCGGCGGACGCGGATTGACAGCTCGGTCCAGCTTCTATCCCGATGACTTCACGGAACCCACCGAATTGGATTAAGCGATGCGCGACGTCTCTTTAGGCCTCGATATCGGCAGCGACTCGATTAAGGCGGTTCTGCTGCGCCGTCGCGGCAGCCGCACCCAAGTGCTGCACGCCGGCTCCGTACCGCTGGAGGCCCTGGGGCATCTGGAAGATTCGCCGCGCAAGCTGACCAAAGAGGCGATGATCATCCGTCACCTGTTACGCCGCCTTGGTATCCGGGGCGTACCCGCCCGCATCGGCGTCGCCGGACGTAAGTCCATTATCCGCTACACACGAGTGCCTCCCGCCCCCGCGTGGCGGCTGAAGATGCTCATCGCTTACGAGATCGAGGGCGACACCGAAAACGCCGGACGAGACCTGGCCTACGACTTCCGCCTGCTGGACCTGCCCACCTCGGAGGTCGAGTTTACGGTGATGATGGCAATGGCCAAAAACGAGTTGGTCGAAGACCAATGCGCGATTCTCCGCGAGGCCGGCTGCGGCATCGATAACGTGACGCTCAGCCCGCTGGCCCTGTTCAATACCGGCCTGCACAACCGCGGCGGGCGGCAGGAAGACGATAAGACCACACTACTGGTCGATATCGGCTCGGAGAATATGAATCTGGTGGTGCAGCGTAACGGCCGGCTGCTGTTCGCTCGCAACATCTCGCCCGCCGGGCGGGCGTTCACCCAGGCGGTCCAGGACGAACTGCGGCTGTCCTTCGAGGAGGCCGAGCGGCTCAAGTGCGAGCAAGGCCGCCTGTTGCTGGGCGGAGAAGCCCGGAGCACCGACGACACGCAGATTTCGGCCAATCCCGACGCCCCAACCGAAATCGGCCCGGCCGCCGAGGCCGAGGCCCCCGACCATATCGCGATGGGAAGGATGCTGTTGCCCGACGACGGCCCGGCGCTGAACACCAGCGAGCCGGACCCGACCGCGGCCCTGTCGGAAGCGATGCTGCCTGTCGCAGGGCGGCTGGCCTCCGCCATCCAGTCTTCGCTGATGTACTGCCGTGCCCAGACGCGGCTGACCGACCTGGACATCGACGAGATGATGCTGACCGGGGGCGGCTCACGGCTGCCGGGCCTGCGCCAGGCCATAGGACGCCGCCTGGGCATCCCGGTGGTGCCCGCCGACCCGCTCAAGGGGTTTGACCTGACGCCGCTCCGCCGGGAGGAACGCGAGCACCTCGAAAGCCATGCCGAGACCTTCGCCACCGCCCTGGGCCTGGCGGTCTCGCGGCTCGAACCGGAGGCCGTCAACTTCAGCCTGCTGCCTCGCCGGATCAAAGAACGGCGGCGGTTCCTGAACCGAACGCTCTACCTCTGGCTGACCGGAGCGGCGATGCTCGCTGCGGTGGCCGTGCTGGGCTATTCCTCCTGGAGGCATACCGAGAGGCTCCGCGAGCACGTGCAACAGAAGGAAGCCCGGCTGGCAGCCAATCAGGAGGCTCTGGCCCAGCTCGAGCGCCTGTTGCTGGTCAACCAGCAAGTCGCCTCCGAAATCGGGCTGATGCAGGACTATTATCGAGGCCCCCGGCGTGACCTCAAGGCCTTTGGGGCGCTCCGGCGGCATATCCCCCCGGAGGTGGAGCTGACCGGGATGAAAACCCAGACCCAGGGGACCTCGGTCTCACTGCTGATTGACGGCATGGTGCTGAGCCGGGTGCAACTGCACGGCGGCCAGGAGGAACGCATTGACCCGGCCACCGCGCTCCAGATCATCGGCTCGCTTCGGGACCGCCTCCGCGACGACCCGACCTTCGAGCCGCCGCCCGACAGCCGACCGATTATCCGCTATACCTCATTACGGGACGAGGGCCGCAGCGTGGCCAAGTTTACGCTGGAACTCCGAACCACGAAGGACAACGATGACACGCTTGTGGGAAGAAAATAAACCGCTGATTCTGGT
>CAZBCO010000021.1:0-3657 GCA_964490295.1 uncultured Planctomycetota bacterium | reverse complement strand
ACTGAACAGCGTGAACATTACGCCGAAATAGGCAAGGCTCTGTTCATGCCTCCTGCGAAATTGACACCGCACAAGCTGAGCGTATAATATCCCGTTCGCTTCATTACCATGCGGAGTTTTTTGATGGCCCGTCCGAATGTACTTTTCGTGATGACCGACCAACAGCGATTTGATACCATCGCGGCGCTGGGTAATGCCCATATCTACACGCCGAACCTTGACCGATTGGTGCGTCGAGGCGTGAGCTTCCGCCGGGCGTACAGCACCTGCCCGGTCTGCGTGCCCGCCCGCTATACCATTCGTACCGGTCGCGAGCCGTTGACCACAGCCCAGTACATGAACGGCCCGGACGCCCCCCTGCCCTGCCAGGCAGATACCATGGAGGGCCGTTGCGGCCCCTACCTTGCCCGCACGATGGGCCGTCTTGGCTACCGTACCTTCGGCATTGGCAAGTTCCATACCCATCCTTGGAATGAAGAACTTGGATTCGAATACCACGCACATTCCGAAGAGGGTTACGGCTCGCCCGAAACGCGTCTGGCCGATGGATACGGCGGGTTCATCACCCGCGAGCATCCTGAGTTCGCCCACATTGAGCAACTGCAAGGCGAGCGGACCGAGATGTATTACATGCCCCAAGCCAGCCCGTTCCCACCGGAGTTTACGGTCGAGGCTTGGGCGGCAGACCGGGCCATCGAGCAGCTTCAATCCGACGACGACCGCCCGTTCTTCGGCATGGTCTCGTTTATCGGGCCTCATCCGCCCTTTGCTCCACCCGTGCCGTTCAATCGGCTTTACGATCCGGATCGCATGCCCAGCCCGGTAGCAGGAGACCTGACCGTTGACCACGCAGACGAACAGATTCCATGGATGAACTATCTGATCTGGGCGGAGGAGGTCGACGACCTTCGAGCGCGCACCCTGAAAGCTCGATACTACGGAGAAATTACCTATATCGACGAATGCCTGGGGCGAATCCTGGACGCCGTGGAATCCCGTCCAGACGCAGACAACACCCTGATCTGCTTCTTCGCCGACCACGGTGATCATCTGGGCGATCATCACGCCTGGCAAAAGGAGAGCTTCTTCGAGGCATCGGCCCACATCCCGATGCTTCTGAGTTGGCCGGCAGAATTGCCGCAAAACACTCAGCGAGACGATTTGATCTGTCTGACCGACCTGTTCGGTATCGCCACCACCGCAGCGGGCGAGCCGGAACTGCGGGACGGTTACGACGTCCTCGGTATGCTCCGAGGCGAGGCCGCTCCCCGACCGCATGTTATCGGCATCTATGGAAAACCCGGAACACCGCTGTTCAAAATCATGGTTCGTAGCGGCGACTGGAAATACATCTTCATCGCCAACGGCGGGCGCGAGCAGTTGTTCGACGTGACCCACGACCCCGACGAAAAGCAGCAACTTCTGGACAACCAGCCGGAAGTGGTCGAGCGCCTGCGGCAGATTGCCGTGGCCGCGCTCGACAATGAAATCGGCTCCTCTGCCTTGGAGCACGGCCGCCTCCGGGCCTTTGATTTCGAGGCCCGCCCGATGAAGCGCATCCACCAGATGGCGGGAGATAAAGGCGTGAGAAACTTCCCGAATCGGCCTGAAGATGTGCTATGCCAAAGGGAATCAGCCCGCTCTTCAAGCTGATACCAGACGCCTGCTATATGGGCGGTGGCTGCCTAACCCAACACGGCATTTAACCGTTTGGACGTGCTGCCCCAATCCACCAGGGACGCCAGGAACGCATCGACATAGCCGCCTCGGTTGTTGCGGTATTTCACATAGTATGCGTGCTCCCAGACATCGCAGACCATCAAGGGCACAGAGCCGATCGCGGTAATATTTTCATGCTTTTCGACGCCCAGCACCATCAGGCGCGCGCCCATCGGCTCCCAAGCCAACACGCCCCACCCACTGCCCGCGACGCTCTTGGTCACATGGGCAAAATGGGCGGAAAACTTCTCAAAAGAGCCGAAGTCGCGGTCGATGAGCTTCGCCAGCAGCCCTGAGGGCTTGCCTCCGCCGCCCGGCTTCATGCTCTGCCAATAGATCGCATGCAGCACATGGCCCGAAGCGTGAAAGGCCAAGGCCCCGGTCATCGCGGGCACGGTGCTCAGGTCGCCGGTCTCCCGGGCTTGGGCGAGTTTGGCCAGCGCCCCATTCAACCCCCGGACATAACCGGCGTGGTGCTTGGTGTGATGCAGCGTCAACGTCGCCTGATCCAAATGCGGCTCCAGAGCGTCATACGCATACGGCAAGGGCGGCAGGGTGTAGTCGCCGACTTGATCGGGCAGCTCGGCCGCGGCCAGAGCCGCGGGGGTTGCACAAGAGCTCAGGCCCAGAAGTGAAGCCGTCCCGGCCGCCACGCCCAGATGCCGCATCATTTCCCGACGAGTGATATCCATTGCAGTCCCTCCGCCTCCCCAAGGTGAACAAACCAGCTCTTATGGTACTCCCTTAGCGATGCCCGTCAAGTAAAAAATGCCCGCCGCTTGTCCCCGGTAATATAAGCCATGTAAAGACCGAAGGCCAGACGCGGTGTATCGCGCCTGGCCTTCGAATGGTTCCGGCAACGCTTAGAGGGGCAGCATGCCGCCAAGCACCTCTTCCCATGAGTTGGGGTCAACGACGGACTTGATGAACTCTATCAACCAGTCGGACGTAAAGACCTTTTGGCCACCGTCATCCTCTGCCGGGCCAAAGAGGTCGGGGGCGTCCGGAAGGGCCGTGGTACCGGCGGTGGTGGACGTGAGGGCCGGTTCGAACTCCGGAATATTCACCGTCAGGTCATCAATGTAATGAAGCCGAACAAAAGCCTCGGCACTCGAAGACCGGAGCTGCTTGATTTTCTCCTTGGTCGAGATATGCAGGCCCGCCGGGTCGATATGATAATCGAGGTTGTGTTGCCCAAGAATACGGCTGAGGGCATCCCGGAAGCGAACCTTTTCGAGTTTCAGCGTAACATCCAAACCGCCACGGTTCATCAACTCATTATCCGTGGTGATGTTGATTCTCTTAAGATTGCGCAGGAACGCGATCACATCATCCAGCGGCGTGGCGATGAAATCGAAGGTAGTTTCCGAGTCCAGCACATTTTCCATGGGCCGTCGCCAAGATTCGTCCTCTTCGCTATCAGCCCTCACATAGAGGACATCCGTGCCCTTTCGCCGCCGCTTCTCTTCCCAGTCATCGGGCAGTACCGGTTCGTGGCTGGCATAGGGGACGGCAAGCCGGCGCACCACACGCCAGGTCGCATCCGTTTCGGAGCGCATGGATTTGCGGTAGGACTCGATATCCTCAGCAACGTCGGCGGCTTCGCAACGTTCCAGAAAAGCGATCACTTCCTGATTGCGCGGGTCGATCCGGAGAATCTCCCGGCATTTGTCTGCGGCAAGAGAGTAGCGGGTATCTTCAAACAACTGCTTTGCATCTGAGAACAGACGCTCCATTCTCTGGGAATGGAGATCGCTCTCGCGCTGGTGTTCGGATCTGGCCAAGGCATCAGCCTGCTCACGCTGCTTCTTCTCAAGAGCCAGTCGTGCCTTTTCTCGCTCGGCATGCACCTGATCCATCAGGGTGTTGATTTCGCCCCGCTCGCGGCTGACATCGATATACCGGGTCAGCACCTTGGCGGAGTTCTGGGCCAGTTCA
>CAZBCO010000020.1:0-6565 GCA_964490295.1 uncultured Planctomycetota bacterium | reverse complement strand
GGCCGCATCGTGGAGCAGGAGGTCCGCCGCGTTGACCGCACGATGGCATCGGGCGAGTTATGGAAGACCCCGCGTCTGGTTCAGGCCGTCGAGCACTGCAAGCGGACCGGTGCGAAATTGCACCTGATGGGTCTGGTTCAGGACCAGGGCGTGCATGCGGTTGAGGATCATCTCTACGCCTTCATCGAGTTTGCCGCAAGCCAGGGGGTTAAGGATGTCTGCGTGCATTTCTTCGCCGACGGACGCGACACCCTGCCGCGCAGTGCGCTGGTTTATCTGGAACGCCTCGAAAAGAAGTTCGCGGAATACGGCGTGGGCCGCGTCGCCAGCGTGATGGGGCGCTACTACGCGATGGACCGCGGCGAGAACTGGGAACGCACCAAGCAGGCTTACGACGCGATGCTGCAAGGTGTTGGCCGCACGGCCCAGTCGGCACGCGAGGCGATTGAGCTCGCTTACGAGCGTGCCGATGCTCAAACCGCCGCCGACAAAATCGAGGGCGACGACCCGCCGGAGACCGATGAGTTCATTCAGCCCACGCTCATCGTCGGCGACGACGGCAAGCCGGCCGGCCTGATAGAACCCGGCGACGCCGTCATCCACACCAACTATCGGCAGGACCGGGCCATTCAGTTGGCGCGGGCCTTTGTGGAAGAAGGCTTCGATAAGTTTGACCGCGGCCCCGTGCCCGACGTGACCTACATGGGCCTGACCCGCTACTACGACGATTTCCCCTACGCCCTCGTCCCTCCGATGGACATGTCCAACCTGCTCAGCGAGGTCCTCGGTCGCCACGGGCTGTGGCAGTTGCGCATCTCCGAATACCAGAAGTTCCGCCACTGCACCAGCTTCTTCAACGGTAAACGCATCGAGCCGTTTCCGATGGAAGACCGCGTCCAGGTGGACAGCATCAGCATTCCGGAAAACGAGCAACCGGAGATGAGCGCCTATCCGGTGACCGAGCTGGTGTTGGCTGCGGTGGAGCAGGGCATCGCCGCACTGCGGCAGGCGGCGGAGTCCCGCGACGATACCGCTGTCGAGTTCGACGCCCCCGCAGCGGACGCCGCCGAACGCCTGAGAGACACCTACGACGTGATCGTCCTCAACTACGCCAACTGCGATATGGTGGGGCACACCGGGGTGATAGAAGCGGCCGTCAAGGCGGTCGAAACCGTGGATACCTGCGTTGGCCGGGTCGTCGAAGCCGTGCTGAAGCGCGACGGCATCGCGCTGATTACCGCCGACCACGGCAACGTCGAGCAGATGCTTGACCCGGAGACCGGCGGCATCCAGACCGCCCACACCACCAACGACGTGGAGTTCCTCCTCGTCTCCAACGACGCCGCCCGCCACACCCTGCGTGAGCGTGGTATTCTGGCCGACATCGCCGTCACCATCCTCGACCTGCTTGGCATTGAGCCGCCTCAAGAGATGACCGCCCAGTCGCTGATCAAGCATTAGCCGGAGCGGGGACAGGGCGGAGGCGTCGGCTGTTTCTCTTCAAGCCCGCGCCGGGCGGCGTGGAGGAGGGCTGAGGCCGATCAATTCATCCCGACATTGCCGAGGAAGGCCGCCCAGTTGATTTCGGACGGATCGACCTGGCGGAGGACGCGGGGGACGTGGCCGAACTCGTCGAGTTTGGGGATATCCGGCTCACCGAAGGCTTCGTCAAAGCTGTAAACGCCCTGAAAATCCTCGTGGGTGTCGTCGTCGGTTTTGGCCAGAATGCCGTGCTGGACAAGGTTGAAGACAATATCGCCGAAATGGTCGGTACGGCTGATGCCCCAGGCCTTCAGGACGTGGCGGGCCATCGGGCCGAAGGCCTCGTGGGCGAAATCGCGGATGCCGTCCAGCAGCTCGCGCCCGCTGATGTGCCGGCGCTCTCCGATGCGCAGGATCGTGAAGTTCAGAGCGGCCATCACGAAATCATAAGCATCGATGGGATAGCGCGGATCGCTTCGGAGCAGGGCATCGAATTGGTTGTGTTCGGACACGGTGTTTATTCCTCGACCTTCGGAAAAATCGGTTGACCCTTGGCGATGGTCGTTCCGGGCTGTGTGCCGCCCCATGCGGTCAGCTCGGCCAGCCGGCCTTCGGGAGCGCCCAAGCCCAGTTGGGAGCGCAGGTCGGCCATCTTGGACGGCATAAACGGTATCAGCAGCAGCGAGACGAGGCGCAGCGATTCGGCCAGCGTGGCCATGACCGTGCCCAGCAGCGGCCGCTGGGCCGGGTCCTTGGCCAGGGTCCACGGCTTCTGGTCTTCGATATAGCGGTTGGCCCCGCTGATCAGGCGCCAGGTGGCCTCCAGTGCCCGGCTGAACTGCACCGCTGCCATCTGGGTGTTCACCTCGGCGACGACCTCGTCGGCCAAGGCCCGGAGTCCCCGCGTGGCTTCGTCCGGCTCGCCCGGCTCCGGCACCGCTCCGTCGAAGTACTTCTGAATCATGGTCAGCGTGCGGTGCAGCAGGTTGCCGAGGTCGTTGCCCAGGTCGTTATTGATCCGCCCGATGAGCGCGGTCTCGGAGAAATCGCCGTCCTGCCCGAAGGGCATCTCGCGCAGCACGAAATAGCGGAAGGCATCGACGCCGTATTTATCGGTTACTTCGGTGGGATTGATGAAATTGCCGCGCGACTTGCTCATTTTCTGGCCGCTATGGGTCCACCAGCCGTGGGCGTACACGGTGCGCGGCGGGGGCACTTCAAGAGCCATCAGCACGCACGGCCAGATGACGCAGTGGAACCAGATGATGTCCTTGCCGATGAGATGCACGTCGGCGGGCCAGAAGGTCTGGAACAGGTCGCCGTCCGGGTAGCCGAGGGCCGAGATATAGTTAACCAGCGCGTCGAGCCAGACGTAAATCACATGCGTCGGGTCGGAGGGCACCGGCACACCCCAGGTCAAGGAAGAGCGCGAGATGCTCACGTCGCGCAGCCCGTCGCGGACGCGGCTGTAGATTTCGTTGAACCGCGCCTGGGGGCGGATGAATTCGGGGTGGGTGTCAAGGAAGGCCAGCAGCCGGTCGCCATAGGCCGACATCTTGAAGAAATAGGTCTGTTCCGACTGCCACTCCACCTTTTTGCCGCAGTCCGGGCAGCCGCCTTCCTTCAGGTCGTCCTCCGCGAGGAAGTTCTCGCAGGAGACACAATACCAGCCCTCGTAACTGCCGAGATAGATCGCCCCGCGGTCGTGAAGCTCCTGGAACAGCCGCTGGACCACGGCCTCGTGGCGTGGTTGGGTGGTGCGCACGAAGTCATCGTGGGCGATGTTCAACTGCTCCCAGAGCGTCTGGAAACCCTGCACCACACGGTCGGCGAGCTGGATGGGCGTTTCGCCGCGTTCGGCGGCGGCGCGTTCGATCTTTACGCCGTGCTCATCGGTCCCGGTGAGGAAATGCACGCGCTGCCCGCAGAGGCGGTGATAACGGGCCAGTACATCCGCGGCGATGGTGGTGTAGGCGTGCCCGATATGCGGGACGTCATTCACATAGTAGATGGGCGTGGTAACGTAAAACGTGGTCTCGTTCAAGCCTGTTCCTCGAATAGCTACTCTTGGTTTTCCCACCATTCGTCCGGCGCGAAGTCGTTGGCTTTCTTGGTGTCCGGGCTTGGGGGCGTGTTCTTGGGCTTCGGCTCCTCCGGCTTCGGTGATTCCTGATCTGCTGAGCGTTCGGGCTTCGGCTCTTGTTGCTCCTGGCGAGGTTGTTGGTCACGGTTTCGCCGTCCCCGGCTTCGCCGCGAGCGTCGCGACCGGCTGCGTCGGCTTCCACCGCCCTCAGAGGGCGGCGTGGATGGGGTCTCCTCGGCCTTCGAGGCTTCTTTCACCGGGGCTTCAGCGTCCTCGGCCTTCCGGCGTTGTGAGGGGCGGCGCTTCGGACGGCGAGAGGCGTCATCATCGCCGGATTCAGTGGGCGAGTCGTCGCTTCCGGAGGCCTCTTCAGAGGGCTTCTCTTCCGGGGGCGAGAAGGAGATTTCATCCAGGGGGACTTTGACGTAGCGACGGTCGGGGGTTTCGATGGTGACGGTCTGGGCCAGAATCTCGCCGGAAACGACCTCGCCGTGAACCTCGTGGCCCCAGACCTGCGTGCCTTTCTTCGGCAAGTTCTTCTTCAGCTCGGCGTAGGTGGCGTCTTCGTAACGAAGGCAGCACATCAGGCGCCCGCATCGCCCGGAAATCTTGGACGGGTCCAGGGTGGTCTTCTGATGCTTGGCCATCCGCATGGTGACGGGTTCGAGGTCTTTGATGAAGGTGCGACAGCACAGCTCTTGCCCGCAGTGTTCATATTCCGCCAGCAGGCGGGCCTCGTCGCGGACGCCGATCTGCCGCATTTCGATGCGCGTGTGGTATTCGTTGGCCAGGTCCTTGACCAGCTCCCGGAAATCCACGCGGCCCTCGGCGAGGAAGAAGAAGATCACCTTCTCGCCGCCGAAGATATGTTCGGCCTTGACCACCCGCATCGGCAGTTTATGCTCTGCGATCTTGGCCACGCAAAACGCGAACTCTTTCGGTTCGTTATTCTCTTCAATCGATTGCCGCTGCTGATAGTCCTCGCGGGTCACCCGGCGCAGGATGGCGCCCTCCACCTTGCCCTTGGGGCGGTCGGTGTCGATGCGCTGCGAGGAGAGCACCTCGCCCCACTCCGTGCCGCGGCTGCTGTGTAGAATGACCTTATCGCCGAGGCGAAGGTTTTTGATGGTGCTCGAAAACGTGCCGATGCTTCGCATCGCGCCGTAACGAGCCAAGACCGAATAGTTCATCAGATCCTCCGGGCCAATCGGGGTCGTCAAGCTGCCCGCTGAGAGCGGAAAGCCGCGATCCTTGAAAACATATCCACGACCGTCGCGTCGAGGTCCACGTTGGATTTTAACAGCCGCTTGGCTTCTTCTATTGTATCAAGAATCATGCGAATTCCGCGCGGGCGAATCCGTGCCTCGGCGCCTATCATATCCATCAGGTCCGCGTTCGAGAGAGCGGCGTCCGCCAGCCCCAACTGATGGGCAGCAACATCGCGATAGAAAAGCTCCGTCAGGTCCAACAGCCACTCCGCCACCGCACGGGCTTCGCCCCGGTCCTTGGACAGGGCGCTCACCTGATCGGTGAAGCGGCTGCTGGAAGCGATGATGTTGTCCTTCTGAACCCCGGTGGCCAGTTGAATAATCCGACGGCGCAAGGCCGGCAGCTCATCGCTCTCGGCCATGCGCAGCGCCCGGCTGATGCTGCCGCCGGACGACCGGGCCAGAAATGGGGCGTTCTCGGCCGCGACACCCTGAGCCAGCAGGGCGGTCTCCAAGTCGGCCGGGGCGAGCAGGCCAAACCGAATCACGTGGCAACGCGAGAGAATTGTCTCCGGCAACGCATCCGGGCGGGCCGTGACCAGCACCAGTACCGACGAAGCCGGGGGTTCTTCCAGTGTTTTCAGCAGACAATTCGCCGCATTCAGGTTCATCGCGTCCGCGCCGTCGATGAGCATCACCTTCCACGACGCCTCGTAGGGCTTGAGGCTCAGCTCGTGGAGCACCTTGTCGCGGATGACCTCAATCTTGATCTGCCGCCCTTTGCCCTCCGGTGCGATCACATGCACGTCGGGGTGCATGCCGTGTGCCGCCTTGCGGCAGGCGGGGCACTGGCCGCAGGCATCGTCGCCGCCCGCGGAGCAGACCAGCGCACGGGCGAAGGCCAGGGCAGTGGTCATCTTGCCCACGCCCTCGTGCCCGGCAAAGACGTAGGCATGCGCCACGCGCTCCGAACGGATCGCCCGCCGCAGAGCGGCCACAGCTCGCCCTTGTCCGATGATCGCGTCAAAGCTCATTCGGTGGTGTCAATCACTCCAATCTTCTGCCCGACCTTGACCACGTCGTCCTCGCCCACCAGGGCCTTGACCAGGGTGCCCGAAAAGGGGCTGGGCACGTCAAACACGGCCTTGTCCGTGGCCATCTCGACCAGCGGGTCGTCTTTCTCAATCGTCTCGCCCACTTCGACGTGCCAGAACGATACGGTGCATTCGTCGCCCGCATCTTCACCCAACGACGGCATCATCACATCCTGTTCCATACTCGCACTCCTTCAAGGGGTTTTCGCCGCATCAAAGGCGGCCTCGGCACAGTACGAACTTCGCACGAACGGCCCCGCCATCACCCAGCGAAGCCCGCGACGAAGTCCTTCGTCACGATACGCATCAAAAACCGCCGGCTCCACAAACCGTGCCACCGGCAAATGCTCCGCCGTCGGCTGCAAATACTGGCCGATGGTCAGCATCTGACAGCCGGCGTCCACCAGGTCATCGAACACCGCGGCCAATTCATCGTCGGTTTCGCCCAGCCCGACCATCAGCCCGCTCTTGGGCACCGAGCGCCCGGAGTCCGCCACGCGACGCAGCAGGGCCAGCGAGCGGCGATAGTCGGCCTCGGGCCGAACCTGGTCGTACAGTCGCGGCACGGTCTCGACATTGTGGTTATAGACCGTCGGCCCGGCCGCCAGAACCGTGTCGATGGCCTCCGGGTCTCCCTGCATGTCGGAGGTCAGCACCTCGACCTCGGCCTCGGTCAGTTCATGCACCGCCTCGACCGT
>CAZBCO010000019.1:0-3124 GCA_964490295.1 uncultured Planctomycetota bacterium | reverse complement strand
CCTCCCGGATTCACCATCTCTGCCGAGTGTTGCCGTGAGATTGAAGCATCAGGCGGTCAATGGCCTGCCGGGCTTGAGGCCCAGGTGCGCGAGGCCCTTCAGCGTCTCGAAGCGCTCACCGATCGCCAGTTCGGTCACGGCGAGCGCCCCTTGCTCGTGGCCGTCCGCTCCGGGGCCAGCATTTCAATGCCCGGAATGATGGACACCATCCTCAACTGCGGGTTAAATCCCAACCTTGCAAGCCATTACAAAGGCGGAAACCGTCAGGCGTTCTGGGAAGATTACGCGTTCCATATCAATATGTTTTCTGAATCGGTGGCGGGCGTTCACCTCAAGGTCGCCGAGGAAGACCCCGAAGGGAAGGCCCTGGCACTCCTCTCCCATTACGAAGAAGCCACCGGCAGGCCCTACCCGCTGGATCCGATTGACGCCCTGTTTCAATGCATTGACGCCGTCTTCCGGTCATTCAACAGCGAGCGGGCAAAAACCTACAGAGCACACAATGATATCCGAGGCGTGATCGGCACCGCAGTCAACGTTCAGGCGATGTTCCCGTCCGAAAAGGCCGGCATTCTGTTCACGGCCAACCCCAACGATATCAACGCGGGCGAGATGGTGATGGAGGCTTCCTGGGGACTTGGCGAAGTCGTGGTTTCGGGTGCTGTTACGCCTGATATCTATGTGGTCGATGCCGCCACCAACGCCCTCAAACAAACCATCGCCGGTGAACGCCCGATACGACCCGACGGGTCCACCGAGCCGGTGCTGAACGAAGAGCAAATCCTTGAGATCGCAGAGATCGGGAAGAAGGTCGAGGCCTACTTCGGCGCACCCCAGGATATCGAGTGGGGGATTGCCGACGGGCGCCTGAACCTGCTGCAAAGCCGCAATATTCGCAACCTTGATGTTCTGCAGGACGTTGAAGAGGGGCGTCAAGCCGAAATAGAACGGCTGCTTGAGGAAGCCAAAGGCAAGCACACCGTTTGGGTCGTTCACAACCTGTCCGAAACACTCCCCAACCCCACCCCAATGACTTGGGACATTATCCGGCATTTTATGACCGGTTCGGGTGGATTCGGGTTGATGTATCAGGATTTCGGCTACCAGCCGAGTCGGGAGGTGCTGGAGAAGGGTTTTCTGGAGTTGATCTGCGGCCGTATCTATTGTGATCCTCGCAGGGCAGCGGGCCTCTTCTGGGGCAGTATGCCGATGCAATACAAGGTCGAGGACATTCTCGAAGACCCGCAGACACTCGAACAAGCCCCAAAGTCCTTGAACGTGGAGCAGGCCGACCCGGCGATGTTTGCCCGCTTGCCGAAGTTTGTGTGGTCTGTGATCCGCTGTGGCCGCCGTATGAAAAGGGCGCGGCGCGAGGCTTTGGATCAGTTCCTGAACGTGGCCCTCAAGCGTTTCAACGAATTCCTCAACACGGCCGGTTCGGCAGATCTCTCCAAGATGTCAACCGGGCAACTGATTGACGAGCTTCACTATCGTCGCCGCGTGGTGTTGGACGACTTCGGCAAGGAATCGCTTAAACCCGGATTTTTTGGAGGCATGGCCCAGGCCGCTCTTCAGGCCATCCTGGAGCAATTGATGGGTGTGGAACAAGGGGCGAACCTTACCCGCGTGTTGACCTCCGGCCTGGACAACGACACCACGGTCGAGCAGAACATTCTTCTGTATCAAGTGGCCCAAGGCGAGGCCACCATGGAGCAATTCCTGGAACGCTTCGGGCATCGAGCGGCCACCGAGATGGAGTTGGCCCGCCCGCGCTGGCGTGAGGACCCGAGCTACATCGAGCGGATGGCTGAAACCTTCCGAAGCGCCTCCAGCGTGTCCCCCATCGAGCGACACCACGAGCTGGTGGCAACCCGGAAGAAGACCGAGGCGGAGCTGCCCGATCTGCTCGCCCAATGGGGCGGCTCCTCGCTCTACGAGCAGATTCTTCCCGACCTCAAAGATGCGCAAGCCATGCTCCCCTACCGCGAGTCCGGAAAGCATTACCTGATGATGGGTTATGAAACCATTCGGCAGGTGCTGACCGAGTTGGGAAGGCGGTGGGACATCGGGCGAGGCGTGTTCTTCCTGAAACTCGACGAGCTGGCCAAATTTGAGAGCCAGCCCGACGTATTCAAAGCTAAAATTGATGAGCGGACGCTGCGCTGGAAGTCCTCCCAGAAGCTTTCACTATCCGATGTGATCGATTCCGAGCATCTGGACCAACTCGGAAAGCCCAAACCGCGTCAGGAAGGCGAGGGCTTGGAGGCAAGGTCCATCGCGTCAGGCACCGCCATCGGCGTTGCCCGCATTGTCTTTGACCCCGCCGAAGCCGGGGACTTGGGCAACGATTATATTCTGGTGTGCCCCTCGACGGATCCGGGCTGGACCCCCCTCTTCGTCAACGCTCGCGGGCTGATTGTCGAGCGAGGCGGTATTTTATCACATGGAGCCATCGTGGCTCGCGACTTCGGGATTCCTGCGGTGGTTTGCGAACAAGCGACCGAACGGATCCCCGACGGAGCCAACATCGAAATCGACGGCAATCAGGGTGCTATTAACCTACTGGACTGATGGGAAGCTGCTTGTGGAAACCATAATACTGATTTCTGACTGGATCGCGCGACTGCTTGATTATCCCCTGGGATGGCTGCTGATGATCCCACGCGACTTGGCCATTGTTATTGTCGCGGTCGGCACCTCGCTGGTGCTGACTCTGGCCCGTAAGTGGACGACCGACCAGGGACGGCTGGCCCGCGCAAAGAACGACTTGGCGCGACTCGCCCAACTGCGCCGAGAAGCTAAGCAGCGCCGCGACAAAACTACTCTGGCGAACATCCGGGCCACCGTGGGCATGATCAAGCTCAACGGAATGAAGGCCGAAGGCAAGCCCATGTTGCTGTCGATTGTGCCCATTGCCCTGCTGGCGATATGGGCACTGGCCCGCTTGGATTATTACGCCCCGCAGCCTGATGATGTGCTGAAGTTCGAGGCCAACTATCCGGTTTCTTCCATCGGAAGACTTTCACACATCGTCGCCCCGGAAGGCATGGAGGTGACCGAGCCGGTCCAGGTGGTCCGCGAAGACAAGCAGCTTGGCGGCGAAGGCATTGCCCTCTGGGCCATC
>CAZBCO010000018.1:0-3656 GCA_964490295.1 uncultured Planctomycetota bacterium | reverse complement strand
CCCCGGCACCCCACCACCCCCCAAGCCCCAAGCCCCGGCCGGGGTGCTAACTGACCATCTCGACAAGTCGTTCGGTCAATTCCAGGTGGCGCAGAGTATGATCGCGCACCTCCTGGAGGCGCTCACGGAGATCCGCGTCCCCCGTCGCCGCCATCAGCCGGTCGAGCCTTTCGGCCACCTGCCGCTGGCCGTTGAGGATATCGGTAAACTCATCGCGAAGCTGTTCGCGTTCAAACACCGCTGCTCTCCGGGGCCGTGCCCCCCAGCATGGCCTTGAGGGTCCCGATGTCGTCGTTGGACTCGCGTTCCATCGCCCGAAGGATGGCGTACATCTCGGCGCGCTGTTCTTCATCGAACTCATCAAGGCGGTCGAGTCGCCCCCACAGCGAGACCGTTCGCTCGGCCAGATGCATGGCGTTCTTTACCACGCACTCCAGGTCCGACTGATAGCTTCCATCCATGTCCTGCCGCCCGAGATAGGAAAAAGAGGCTCCACTTACATTATCCCCCACAACCGGAAAAACGCCAGCAGAAAGCCACCCGAACGGCGTTATTTCGCCCCCCGATCTAGGTCGGCCGCGCCCCCTGCCGGCTGGCCTTTTCCGCCAGCCCGCTCGTGCCGAACCGCCGCTCCAACTCGGCCTCGACGGCCTTCCACGACACGTCTCGAACTCTCAGTAGGATCAGCACGTGGAACGCCAGATCCGCCGCCTCGTGTACGACCGCCAAGCGATCCTTCCCCTCCACGGCCCGGCAGAACTCGTCAGCCTCCTCCAACACCTTCCCGCTGATCCGCTCGGTCCCTCCGGACAACAGGGAGGCTACATAGGAGGTGTCCGGCGATGCATGCTTGCGCTGATCAATTACCGCGACGAGGCGCGCAAACAAACTGCGCTGACCCATGACACTACCCCATGGAAACAAGCCGCCCCCAACGAATTCAATACGACATCGCCACGGATCTCCGTGGCGATGTCGTACTGGTTAGACCAACGGGCTATCCCAGGCGCTGAACCTTGGTCGCGCGGGGACCTTTCTCGCCCTGGACCAGTTCGAACTCGACACGTTCTCCCTCGGACAGGGTCTTGAAACCTTCACCCATGATGTCGGTGTGATGCACGAACGCGTCCGTGCCGCCATCCACCTCGATGAACCCAAAACCTTTGTCATCCTTGAACCACTTGACCTTGCCTTCAGCCATGCTTACGACCTTCTCATCTCAACGGCTCATCGGATTTGCAGCACCCGCAGACAGCGAACAAATAACCGCCGGAATCAGCCAGGAAGAATGGGAACAGCCCGAACCGACAGGTCATCCCCGAGACTCTTGCCGAAATGCGATCCAACCTGCTTCGACCTGCAAAGGCGCCCGGACGCCACCCAGGCTCCGCCGACGGCTGCGGGGATACGTTTCCCGCGGCACCCGCCGACCCAGTAACTCACGCGTATTGTCCGCCACGAGAGCCGTCCTGTCAAGCACCGGTCTCAACATTCCAACAAGGAATCTTTCGGCCGTAACCATCGACCCACGAAGAGGAAAAGCCATACGAAACAACCGCGAGCTCACGCACGTGCGGCCAAGTGGCCTTCGCGGCGGTCACTTGCCCTTCCCCCCCCGCCGCCACCTGTGCTGAAGGAAATGCCGCAAGAGTGCAAAGCGAAAGGGCCCGCGGAAGTCGCAATACCTCCCGCAAGCCCTTTGTCTACAGCAACATGCCCGGGAGAGGATTCGAACCTCCATGAGCCTAGGGCTCACCAGCCCCTCAAGCTGGCGCGTCTGCCAATTCCGCCACCCGGGCGGGGGTGAACCGAAGCACTGTACGGAGGGGCAGCGGGTCTGTCAAGGGGCAACGCGATTCGGTTGGCGACGGCCGGCGGGATTGGCCGTTTCGCCAGGCGCGGCGGGAGTTATAATCGGGATATGCAAAAGGCCCACCCACGTATCGCGGTGTTTCCCGGGGCGTTCGATCCGGCGACGAATGGTCATCTGGACATCATCCATCGCGGCAGCCGTCTGTTCGACGAGCTGATCGTGGCGGTCGGCGATAACCCGACCAAGGCCTCGCTGTTCACCCACGCCGAGCGGTGCGCGATGCTGCGGGAGTTGACGGCGGAAATGACCAACGTCCGCGTGGCGGAATACACGGGACTCACGGTGGATTTCGTCCGCGACGCCGCGGCAATGGCCATTCTGCGCGGGATTCGCAACGTGACGGACCTACAGTTCGAGTTGCAACTCGCGCTGACGAATCGGGTGGTTGCGGGCGTCGAGACGGTGTTCATCACCCCCGCGCCCGAACACGCCTTCACCTCCTCCACGCTGATCCGCCAGATCGCCTCGATGGGCGGCGACGTCCGCCCTCTGGTCCCGCCGCGGGTCGCCGAGCGCCTGGCGGAGAAGCTCGCCTTCGGTGGCGCGGGCCGGCGCGCCTGAGGAAACAAGCCGGTCCTGTGTGAATGCCCTCTTCCGTCCCCATCCTATGAAAAGCAGTGCCCTCGCCGGCCGCAGCGGAACCGGGCGCAAAAAAAGGCGTCAGGGGAGGGGAGCCTGACGCCGTTGCAAATACTCGGCCAAGGGAGGGAACTCGGCCGAGGAGCCTCTACGCTTATTCGGGTCTTCTTGTATGTCCTGTACGTCCTGAACAAGAGCATCGTCCAGCGATGCGATGAATCTTTAGGCGATTCAGGACTTCTTCCGACGCAACCGCCGCAGCGCCAAGTGCTCACGGCCCTCCCGGCGACCGCGCGGACGACCCCATTATTCGAAAGAGAGGCTTTCTGTCCGAAGAAACTGAAGAAAAATGCCGGTTTGCACCCCAAAATCCGTCCCCAGACGACACCGACGCCCCCCGTTTCGGGGCGGATCCCCCTAGGGCGAACCTGGTAGACACTTTGTCTCAGCCGTACAGCCCATGGGCACCGATGTACTCGACCACCGCCCCCGGCGTCAGGTAGGCGATGGAACGTCCTTCGCGGCAGCGGCGGCGGATGTCGGTGGAGGAGATGTCGATCAGCGGGGTCGGGAGGATGTCGCGGGCCAACTGATCCACGTGGCTCGCCTCGCCGACGCGGCGCAGCGCGGCCAGGACGGCGTCCAGATTGTCCGGCACGGGAGACCGGGCGACCGTCACAAGACGGGCCAGGGCCATGACCTCGGCGACCCGATACCAGTTGGGCAACTCGGCCAGCATGTCCATGCCGATGATCCACATCAATTCCGTCGCCTCGCCGATCCGCCGGCGGAGGCTCACCAGCGTGTCGTACGTGTAACTCGGGCCTTCGCGCTCCAGCTCCAGGGCCGACACGTCGAACAGCCCGTCAGCGGCGGCCACCAGGCGGAGCATGGCCAGCCGGTGTTCGGCCGCCGCCAGGGGCGTCTCCTTGTGAGGTGGACGGCCAGTGGGCATCAGCAGGACGCGGGGCGCATCGAAACGTTCCGCCACATGCCGGGCGACGATCAAGTGCGCCACGTGCACGGGGTTGAACGTTCCGCCGAGTACGACCAGGCGATCCGCGGCCATTGGGCTAGCTCGCTCCTTCCTTCGGGGGCATCCTAGCAGCCCGTTGAAAAAGTCCGCTTGACAGCCATGGTATCATGACGGTCGCCTTGGTCAAGGAGGACGCGCGATGGCAATGGGCAAGCGTAAGTCGGAACG
>CAZBCO010000017.1:0-6283 GCA_964490295.1 uncultured Planctomycetota bacterium | reverse complement strand
GTCATCCAATGCCATGCCACTCCTTTTGTTCACAGACCATGTATGAGCATATTGGCCCAATAGCGCCCTAATCAGACTGTATCGGCGCTTAAATATCCGGTGGCCAAACGTTGGCACCAGGAAAAGGACGTTCCGTCCGCTATCTGCGAACTGCTTGTTGGCGTCGGTTAGACATCTCTCAATAACATCTACGCATCGTCCCCCTTGCTGAAGCCCTTGGCGCTTCTCTACATATGGTGCCTTTACCTCCACGTTGATATCGCCATCGGACAAATGAGCAAGAAGGTCCAATACCTTGCCTTGGCGACCACATGGCTTCGGTGTCACACAGATATGAAGATGACCTGCCAAGAACCAACAGGCCATGCACTCCGCCATCGCGGACCGGAAACCATCGTTGTCCACGCCAGTGAGACGGGCCCGGAGTTCGGCCCCGGTCTCACCTTCGAGGAGACCGCAAGCGAAGGCTGCCTGCAAGTAGGTCTCCCAGGCTGCTTTTCGGGCCTTGAGAACCTCTAGCTCTTCGGCTTGATACGGGTCAGAGGGAGCAGGCCCGCTGGCGCCCAGGATATCAAGCCTGCGACGAAGTCCATCAAACCGATCTTCGCAGCCTCTGAGCCGAGAAATGATACTAGCCGGGAAGATCGCTCTTATAGGATCATCGGGGGGGTGCAGGTACTTTGTCTGTTCATGCATGTGGAATTTCCAGTTGCCAATCAATCAAACACAAACTCCCCATGCTTCGCGTCGACTTTGACGGTGGCGCCTTCGGGGTAGTCGCCTTCGAGGATGCGGAGGCTGAGGGGGTTCTGGATGTGTTGCTGGATGACGCGCTTGAGGGGGCGGGCGCCGTAGACGGGGTCGTAGCCCTCCTGGGCGATAAGCTCGCGGGCCGCTTCGGTCACCTCCAGGGTGAGGTGCTGGTCGGTGAGCATCTGCTCCAGGTAGCGTAGTTGCAGGTCGACGATTTTCCGAATCTCGTCGCGCCCCAGGGCGTGGAAGAGGATGGTCTCGTCGACGCGGTTGAGGAATTCGGGGCGGAACTCCTGCTTGAGGGCGGCCTCGACCTGGCGGCGGAGGGCGGTGTCGTCCGGCGGTCTGGGGACACGTACCGATCCGTCTCCGCCTTCGGCCGAGCCGGCTTCCGGTACATGTCCCCGTCCGCCTAATGACTCGGCGATGAACTGGCTGCCGATGTTGCTGGTCATGATGATGACGGTGTTCTTGAAGTCCACGGTGCGGCCGTGGCCGTCGGTCAGGCGGCCGTCGTCGAGCACCTGCAAGAGGACGTTGAACACGTCGCGGTGGGCCTTCTCGATTTCGTCGAGGAGGATGACGGCGTAGGGCCGCCGCCGTACCAGCTCGGTGAGCCGTCCGCCCTCTTCGTAGCCGATGTAGCCCGGCGGCGCTCCGATCAGCCGGGCGACGCTGTGCTTTTCCATAAATTCGCTCATGTCGATGCGAACCATCGCCCCTTCGTCGTCGAAGAGGAACTCGGCGAGGGCCTTGCACAGCTCGGTTTTGCCGACGCCGGTGGGGCCGAGGAAGAGGAACGAGCCGATGGGGCGGTTGGCGTCCTGCAGGCCGGCCCGTGCGCGGCGGACGGCGTTGCTGACCGCGGCGACGGCGTCGTCTTGGCCGACGATGCGCAGGCGGAGGCGGTCTTCCATCCGCACCAGTTTTTCTTTTTCGCCTTCGAGCAGCTTGCTGACCGGGATGCCGGTCCACTTGGCGACGACCTCGGCGATGTCTTCGGAGCTGACCTCCTCCTTGAGCAGGCCGCCGCGCTCCTGGAGCTCGGCAAGCTCGTCGTTGGCGGCGGCGAGGGTCTTCTCCAATTCGGGGATGCGGCCGTAGCGGATTTCGGCGACCTTGTCGAGCTCGCCGCGCCGCTGATGGTTCTCTTCATCCACGTGCGCGGCGTCGATGGCCGCCTTGGTCTCGCGTACCTTCTGAATGGCGCCCTTCTCGTTCTCCCAGCGCGCCTTGAGCGTGTTTTCGTGCTCTTTGATCTCGGCCAGCTCCTTCTCCAGATTGGCCAGCCGCTCCTTGGAGGCCTTGTCCTTTTCCTTCTTCAGAGCCTCGCGTTCGATCTCAAGCTGCATCGCCGCGCGGGTGACGGTGTCGAGCTCCACGGGCATCGAGTCGATCTCCATCCGCAGGCGCGAGGCGGCCTCATCCATCAGGTCGATGGCTTTGTCGGGCAGGAAGCGGCCGGTGATGTAGCGGTCGGAGAGCGTGGCGGCGGCGACCAGCGCTCCGTCCTGGATGCGCACGCCGTGATGCACGTCGTAGCGCTCCTTGAGGCCGCGCAGGATGGCGATGGTGTCTTCGACGCTCGGCTCGCCCACCATGATGGGCTGGAAGCGGCGTTCGAGGGCCGCGTCCTTCTCGATGTGCTTGCGGTATTCGTCGAGCGTGGTGGCCCCGACGCAGTGCAGCTCGCCGCGGGCCAGCGCGGGCTTGAGCATGTTGGAGGCATCGACCGCACCCTCGGCCCCGCCGGCGCCGACCACGGTGTGCAGCTCGTCGATGAACATCAGGATCTGCCCCTCGCTCTCGGCGATGTTCTTGAGCACGGCCTTGAGTCGGTCTTCGAACTCGCCGCGGTATTTGCTGCCGGCGACCAAGGCGCCGATGTCCAGGGCGATGAGCCGCTTCTCCTTGAGGCCTTCGGGCACGTCGCCGTTGACGATGCGCTGGGCGAGGCCTTCGGCGATGGCGGTCTTGCCCACGCCCGGCTCGCCGATGAGCACCGGGTTGTTCTTGGTGCGGCGCGAGAGGACCTGGATGACGCGGCGAATCTCGTCGTCCCGGCCGATGACCGGGTCGAGCTTGCCCTTGCGGGCGGCCTCGGTCAGGTCGCGGCTGAACTTTTCGAGGGCTTGATACTTGCTTTCGGGGTCGGGGTCGGTGACGCGCTGGCCGCCGCGGATGGCTTGAAGGGCTTCGAGGACGCCCTCGCGGGTGACGCCGGCGTCGGCCAGCACGCGCCCCGCGGGCGTGTCCTTGGCCTGCACAATGGCGAGCAACAGATGCTCGGCGCTGACGTATTCGTCCTTGAGCGCTCCGGCCTCGTCCCAGGCGACGTCGAGGGCCTTCTTGAGCGCGGGCGAGACGTAAAGCTGCTCGGCCCCCGCTCCGGAGACGCTCGGCAGTTTGCCCATCTCGTCCAGAGCGCCGGCCTTGACGGAGGCGAGGTCGGCCCCCAGCTTCTGGAGCGTGGGCACCACCGCGCCCTCGTCCTGGGCCAGCAGCGCGAGCAGCAGGTGGAGCGTATCGACCTGCTGATGCTTGGATTTTTCGGCCAGCGACTGCGCCTCTTGCACGGCCTGCTGGGCCTTGAGGGTGAACTTATCGAAGCGCATAGTGTCCTCCTTCGCTCTTGCTGCGATTGATAAACGTTGAGACAAGCCGGGTCAGCGTGCCCGGTCGGGTCGATTCATAAGGGCCGATGGGGCCGCGCCGGGGCGGCCCCGTCGTCGGTCAGTCCTTGACCTCGTAGTCGGCGTCGATCACATCGTCGCCGCCGGAGGGGCCGCCTTGGTCCGACGAGTCGTCCTCGCCGGTGTCCGGGCCGGCGCCCGGCTCGCTGCTTGCCCCCGCCTGTTGTTCGGCCTGGGCCTTGTAGAGCGCCTCGGCCAGCTTGTGGGCGGCCTGCTCCAGGGTCTGGATCGCGCTGTTGATCGCGTCGGCGTCATTGCCGTCCTTGACCTGCTTCAGGCCCTCAACCGCCTGGGTGATGGCGTTCTTGTCCGCATCGCCGAGCTTGTCGCCGTGTTCCTTCAGCGTCTTCTCGGTGTTCCAGACCAGTTGGTCGGCCTTGTTGCGGGTCTCGACCAGTTGGCGCTTTTTCTTGTCTTCCTCGGCGTGGGCCTCGGCGTCGGCGGTCATCTTCTTGACCTCTTCGTCGGACAGGCCGGAGGAGGAGGTGATCTTGATGCTCTGCTCCTTGCCGGTGCCCAGGTCTTTGGCTCCGACGTTGAGGATGCCGTCAGCGTCGATATCGAAGGTGACCTCGACCTGGGGCACGCCGCGCGGGGCGGGCGGGATGCCGGTGAGCTGGAAGCGGCCCAGCGTGCGGTTGTCGATGGCCATCTCGCGCTCGCCCTGGAGCACGTGGATATCGACCGCGGGCTGGCTGTCGGCCGCGGTGGTGAAGGTCTCCTTCTTACTGGTCGGGATGGTGGTGTTGCGCTCGATCAGCTTGGTCATCACGCCGCCCAGGGTCTCGATGCCCAGCGAGAGCGGGGTGACGTCGAGCAGCAGGACGTCGGTGACCTCGCCGGTCATCACGCCGCCCTGGATCGCCGCGCCGACCGCGACCACCTCGTCGGGGTTCACGCCCTTGTGCGGGTCCTTGCCGAACAAGTCCTTGACCAGCTCCTGCACCGCGGGGATGCGGGTGGAGCCGCCGACCAGGATGACCTCGTCGATCTCTGATTTGCCGACCTTCGCGTCGGCCATGGCCTTCTCGCAGGGGATGCGCAGGCGCTTGAAGATGGGGTCGGCCAGCTCTTCGAGCTTGGCCCGGGTGACGCCCATCTGCAAGTGCTTCGGCCCGGAGGCGTCGGCGGTGATGAACGGCAGGTTGATGTCGGTCTGCGCCTGGGTGGAAAGCTCACACTTGGCCTTTTCGCAGGCCTCGCGCAGCCGCTGCAGGGCCATCTGGTCCGTGCGCAGGTCGATGCCGTGGTCCTTCTTGAATTCGCCCGCGACGTAGTCGATGAACACCTGGTCGATGTCGTCGCCGCCGAGGTGCGTGTCGCCGTTGGTGGACTTCACCTCGAACACGCCGTCGCCGACTTCGAGAATGGAGATGTCGAAGGTGCCGCCGCCGAAGTCGAACACCGCGACCTGCTCGTTCTTCTTCTTGTCCAGACCATAGGCCAGGGCTGCCGCGGTCGGCTCGTTGATGATGCGTTCCACTTCGAGTCCGGCGATCTGCCCGGCTTCCTTGGTGGCCTGGCGCTGGCTGTCGTTGAAGTACGCGGGCACGGTGATGACCGCCTTGGTCACGGTCTCGCCGAGGTAGTCCTCGGCCGCTTCCTTCAGGTTACGCAGCACCATCGCCGAGATTTCGGGCGGGGTGAACTCCTGGTCGCGGATTTTCACCTTGACCAGCTCGCTCGGCCCGCCGGTGACGGTGTACGAGACCATCTTTTCTTCCGAGCCGACTTCCTGGTGGCGGCGGCCCATGAAGCGCTTGATGGAGTACACCGTGTTGGCGGGGTTGGTGACCGCCTGGCGCTTGGCCTTGTTGCCCACCAGCCGGTCGCCGGATTCGGTAAACGCGACCACCGAGGGGGTCAGCCGGGCGCCGTCGAGGTTGTTAATCACCTTCGGCTGCCCGCCTTCCATCACCGCTACCACCGAGTTGGTCGTTCCCAGATCAATGCCGATTGTCTTGCCCATATCACAAACCTCCTTGGGGTCAAAATTGACCGTTTGAGTAATCGTTTTTTTGTCATATATCGGAGCACTTCGCCCCGGCAGGTGTATTTATAGCAATTTACATGCCCAAAAGAGGTGTCAAGCATAAAAGTTTTTGATTTTTATGCTTATCTCTTTTTGTATCAATGGCTTATGATTTTAATAAATCCTGTTCGGATCGGCGTGGCAGGTCTGACACGGCTGTTTTTGCCAAAATGGCAGTGCCATCAGCCATTACGGCAAGGTCGATTATCGGCCTGAACGCGAGGCCCCAAAGGGTCAGCGGGCGAGTTCCTGCACCACCGCCCGGATACCGCGATAGTGCCGCTCCTGATACTCTCGCAGCATCTCCGGCGTCGCCCGGTCGGTGGCTCCGGCCTCCTCGATGGGGCGCTTGCGGCTGGCTTCGACATCGAAGCAGGGGATGCCGTGCTTCTTATAAGCCCATTCCGGGAAGCTGCCGGGGGTTGCCCAGAAGTGCGGGCGGGCTTCGGGAGGTTGCTCCGCTCCGAAAAAGCCGCGGGTGTAGGCGGTAATCAGGGGTTGTGCGATGCGGACAAAGGCCTCGTCGTTCTCGACGGATTTCGGGGCGAAGAAATCCGTCCCGGCGATGCTGCCGAGCCAGTGGTAGGAAAAGAGGATCAAGGGCTTGGTCTCGCCGACGAAAGCGACCACGGCCTTGGTTTCCGGCTCGGACTCCGGCCGCGGGCCGCGATAAGTGGCGGCATCCGGATCGGAGCTGACCAAGCCGTAGCCCTCGTGGACAGCCTCCCAGTTGGAATCAAAGTTCCGGTTCAGGTCCACTTGGTTGGGGTTCTTGCGGATGTATCACGGGACGCCGCGCGCCAGC
>CAZBCO010000016.1:0-4306 GCA_964490295.1 uncultured Planctomycetota bacterium | reverse complement strand
CGCCCGTTGTCGTATCGGGCAAACAGCGCCATCCAGGGGAACGCCGCTTCGGGTCGCGGCAAGGTCGCCCCGACATCGACCCGCTCCCCTTGCTCGCTCGGCCACATCAGTAATTGGCGGACGTTCACCACCCAGAGCCGGTCGCGGGCGTCGAGGGTGACGGCGTAGTGAGCCGAGCGGGCGACGACCGAGGGATCGACGGCGGCTCGTACCGCGGCCGGATGCTTCGCCGCCAGCTCCGCGAGGTCTGCGGCCTCGTACTGTTCGTCGCCTCGGAAAAGATAAAAGCGTCCTCGCGGCCCGGCCATGTTGACAAAGACCGCTCCGTCGCGTCCGGGGATGATCAGCGACGGGCCGCTGCCGCGCACGCCCGGCAGGTCGGTCCACCGCCCCTGGGCATAGACCGAAAGCGGCTGGTCGCGTTCGGCGAGCTTGGCCCAGACCCGCCCGTCGGAAGCCAGCCCCCAGACGCCGTAGATGCCCAGGGGCCACGAGCGGCTGGCCAGCCGCCGACGCTGCTCCGGCTTGCCGGGCCAATAGGCGGCGACATGCCGTCCGTTGTGCAGCAGCACCCGCCCGTGCCGGTCGATACCGAGTATCCGGCGGTAGGCCACCGTGGCGGCGTCAGTTACCCGGCGGGTGGCCTCGCCGTCCCAGTGGAACAGGCCGAGTCCGTCGGCCCCCAGCCAGGCGCTCCGCTCGGATGCGGCCAGAAGCGAGGTGTGGACGGGCGTCGCGACCTTGGGCCAGTCCGGGATGGGCGTTGCCGACGCAGAGGTGAGCAGGAAGGTCATCCGGTCGAACTGCTTGCCGGTTTCCAGATCGGTGACCTCTTGCGCGGTGGCCAGCCAGGCCGGGCGATTTCGGCGGTTCGCGCGGCGCGGATGCACGACGACGGTCTGGCACCGGTAGCGCCCGCCGGGCAAGAGCTGGGGGCCTTCGCCGAGGCGCTTCAGGGAATCGAGCACCCTCTTCAGCCGAGAGCGGACCTCCGGCTCCTTCGCCTTGGCGAACTCCTGCCTGAGCGGCAGCTCGGCGGGCCGTCCCAGGCGGATGAGCTCCTGGGTCGCCGCCTGCCGCTGCTTCCATTCGGGGCTGTTAAGCTGTGGGACGAGCTTGGCCACCGCCTCGGCCCCATCGGTCTGCACCGTCCGGAAGCGGATCAACTTGCCGCCCTGCGTGTTCACCCAGACGGTGGCCTCGTCGATGGGGAGGATCGCGCGGATGGCCTCTTCGGGCAGGCCCCGGCCGGAAGTGAACTGCTCCCATTTCCGGCGGTCGAAGCTCCAGAAGCCGACGGTGCCGGCCACCATATTGCCGAGGGGCAAGGCCCAGAAATACATCCGCCCGGCGGCGTCTTCTTCAAAGTGCAGCCGCGTCATGGGGAGGCCGACGGTCAGGGCGTTGGGGGCGAGCAGCACGTGTTCCCCGGTCTGGCCGTTGGCGTCAAGCCACTGGACGCCCCGCGTGTTCCCCAGCCATAACCGCCCGCTGCGGTCCTCCCAGGTCGAAACGGTCAGCGAGAGGTTCCCGCCGATATCGTCGATGGCCTGAAAACGCGTCCCATGCACGGGCGCGATCTCCAGCAGCTTGCCGGAGCCTTCGCTGGTCGGCGTGGCGAACAGTTTGGGCGTGTCCTCGCGGGTGCAGACCAGGTGGGTTCCCCAGGCGTGCGCCACCGGCAGCCAGCCGGGCGAGAGCACCCGCCCCTCGGAGACGTTCGGCGTTGCCGTGGCCTGGCCGCGTATCGAATGGAAAACGCGACCGTCGCGCCCGATGAAGGCGTTGGTCACGTTGCTGGGGAAGAAGTGCCAGAGCGTTTCGGGCGGCGTGGCCTCGCCGGCGGAGGCCGTCACCCAGGCGGAGAGAACCCACGCCACCCCCCAGGCCCAGCCGAGCCGTCGGTGCGGCGGAGGATCGGTCGTCTTGCGCGGTGCATCGCTCATGCCTCTATTGTAGGCAGAGTCGAGCGGGTTGCCAATGCCAATCCGCCCGGGCCGGAGAATACAATCCCGGTGGGGCATGATTACCGAATCGCATCTCGGCGCTTGAACCCCGCTCCGATGCGGGTACAATAAGCCGCAACTGCTGAGGAAAGCAAAACCCATGACAGACGCTTACGATGTGTTGCACGGGCGCGGCCTGCTGGAGAACGTGACCGACGAGGCGGCGGTTCGGGAGATGCTCCGGACACCATCTACTTTCTACGTGGGGTTTGACCCTACTGCTGACAGTTTGCACGTCGGCCACTTTATTCCAATTATGGTGATGGCCCATCTGCAACGAGCGGGGCATGTCCCCATCGTGCTGGTGGGCGGCGGCACCGGGATGGTGGGCGACCCCAGCGGCAAGAGCGACCTCCGCCAAATGCTTACCGTGGAGCAGATCGCTTCCAATGTCGAGGCCCAGAAGGCCCAGCTTCGGCGGTTTCTCGATTTCGACGGCCCCCATGCCGCAAGGATGGTCAACAACCTGGATTGGCTTGGCCCGCTCAATTACATCGAGTTCCTGCGCGACATCGGCGTCCATTTCACGGTGAACCGGATGCTGGCGGCGGAATGCTTCAAGCAGCGTTGGGAAAAGGGGCTGACCTTCATCGAGTTCAACTACATGCTGCTTCAGGCGTATGACTTCCTGACGCTTTACAGGCGTGAAGGCTGTTCCTTGCAGGTCGGGGGAAACGATCAGTGGGGCAATATCCTGGCTGGATGCGACCTGATTCGCCGTGTCAAAGGGGCCGAGGCCCACGGCTTGGTGGTTCCGCTGTTGCTCACTTCAAGCGGTAAAAAGATGGGCAAGACCGAGAGCGGGGCGTTGTGGTTGGACCCGAACAAGACTTCGCCCTATGAGTTTTACCAATACTGGCGCAACGTGGACGATGCCGACGTGGAACGATGTCTGCGGATGCTGACCTTCCTGCCGATGGACGAGGTGCGGGCGCTTGCCTCGGCGGAACCCGGCCCGGCGCTGAACGAGTCCAAGAAGCGGCTGGCTTTTGAGGTGACGAAGCTGGTGCATGGCGAGGAGCTGGCGAAGGCGGCTGTCGCCCAGAGCGAAGCCCTCTTCGGCGGGACGGGCCTGGGAGTGTCTTCGGATGCTACGGGGCCCGCCGCGATGACGCTGAGCGGGGCCGAAATCGAGCAGGGCGTCCTGTTGGTGGACGCCCTGGCCCAGCTCGGCCTGTGCAAGTCGAAGGGCGAGGCGAGGCGTCTCGTCGCCCAGGGCGGGGCCTACGTCAACGAGGAGCGGGCGGAGGGTATCGAGCGCTTGCTTACGCCGGCCGACGTGAACGAAGGCCAGATTCTGCTCCGGGCGGGGAAGAAGAAGCACGGGCGGTTGATTATCGAGGGATAGGGGATAGGTCTGGGGCACGGGGCCGTCAGTCTCTACCCCGTTGCTTTGAGCCGGATTGGGTTACTGTTGGATGAATTCGATCACTTCGGCCCATTGGCCAATGGGCACATTGGCCCCGCGTCCGAAGATGCGCGAGCGCAGGCCGGTTTCGCAGCCGGGGCGACGCTCGATATATAATACATCGTCGCCTCGGCCTGTTACTTGGGCGTCGACCGAGGTGTGGGCCGAGTGGTTTGAGACACGGACATAGGTGTCGAGCGGCGTGGTGTTGGTTGGGCCGTTGTCCTGGCCGTCGCCGTCGTTGTTGTCGCTGCCGTCGCCGTCGCTGGCTTCCTCCGAGCTTGCCCCGCTGGTGCCGCCGATCTGACGGTTTAAGGGATAATAGGCGATTTCGGCAGCCCCCTTAATATCCACCCCGCCTGCGGCGTAGCAAGCCCCTTGAAGAGCAAAGCTCCCATTGATTTTCACCTCGCCGTTGGGAGCGAATATCGTTCCGTTCCACGTGGCCGCTGCGGATCCTGTGGTCAGGTTGCCGTGAACCTCCAGGTAGATGTCCCTGGGCGTGGCGTCCCCTTTGAGCACCGAAGCTGCCTGGTTGCCGAGCGTTATGTTGTTCTTAACAAAGATATCGATGCCGCCCTTCGCCGCATCGACATCAAAGCACAGCTCCGGCCCGCCGTCGGTGGTGATCTCCTCGAACACATAGGTGCCCGACTCGAAGGTGACCGAGCAGTTCGCGCTGATATGAAGCTTGCGATAAATGCCCGGGGCCAGAGTGCCCGACTTGCTGCTGATCGTAACGTCCTCTGTTCCGGGCGTAAACACGGTCGGAGGGGGCAGTATCACCGGCTGATAGGTCTGGGGGGATACCTCAGCGGCTGCGACTTTGGAGGTGCCCTCGGTGATGGCTGCCTTTTTGTCCAGGCTCAGGTCGCCCGCGTAACTGGCAGAA
>CAZBCO010000015.1:0-5770 GCA_964490295.1 uncultured Planctomycetota bacterium | reverse complement strand
CCGATGGCGTCGTGGTCAGGGCAAGGCCAGGTGGGCGCCGTAGTTGGTGAAGTTGTAGAGAGGCTCGCGTTGGAGCGGGATGAGTTCTCCGCTTGCGGGCCGGTCCTGGGTGTAGATCCAGAAGCGTTCGAGGTCCCAGCAGAGGATTTCGTCGCGGCAATCGCCGGTTACATCCAGCGGCTGGCAGCACATCCAGGGGTGGCCGTCGGCGGGGAGCAGCGGCGCTTTGCAGCCTCGCCCGTCCATCACGCCGCCCAGCTCCGGATGGGCCGAGACGAGGACGTGCTGGATTTCGCCGCCCTCCCAGTGCAGGGGGTAGACCATGCTGCCGAAGGGGTATTCCTGGCGCGTGACGATGCGTTCGAGGTCGGCGGAGTAGAGAAAGAGAATGCCCGGATGGCCCCAGAAGGTCTTGGTCCAGAACTGGAGGCCGGGCAGGTCGTCGCGAAACCGTCCGATGGCGAGGTCCTGGGCGTGGCCGACGCGGTCGTTGCGAATCAGCCGCCCTTCGAGGTCGAGGAAATACAGGCCCTGGTCGCTACAGGCCAGCAGGACGACGGGGTCGCCGCCGGGCTTCAGCGTGACCACGGCGGCGGTGTCCACGTGGTCGTCGGTCGGCATGCTCCAGAGCGCCCGGCCGTCGGCGTCGAGCATCGTGGAGCCGATCAGCACCTCGTCGCGTCCGTCGCCGTTCCAATCGCCGACGAAGGGCGAGTGGCCGGTCTTGCAGCCGTGTTGCCAGAGGAGGTTCAGTTGGGCGTCCAGCGCCCAGATGGCCCCATAGCGGTTTTTGAGCAGAAGGTCGCGGCGTGCGCCGCGTCCAGCGAGGTCGGCGAAGAAGAGGGAGTCGCCGTTGAGGCGGTCGAAGAGGTCGTCGCTCGACGGCAGGCGCCCCGCGCCGCTCCAGGCCGGGGTGGGCTGTTCCTGTTTCAGGGCGCCGGTGCGTCCATCGAGCACGCGCACCATGAAGTCCTTGCACAACACCACCTCGGCATGTCCGTCGCCGTCGAGGTCGTGAATCTGGAGCGGCACATCGGCGCTGATCAGCCCATGCCGACGGTGGGGTTCGCCGACCTGCCACAAGACCTCGCCGGAGAGCTTGAAGGCGGTCAGGCATGAAATCCCGGCGATGTTGTCCGTGCCGCCGCGTTCGACGCACTGCGCCATGAGGATTTCGATCTCCCCGTCGCCGTCGAGGTCGCCAAAGCGTATGGTGCGGCCGGCGCCCGCGTCGCCGAGCGGGAAGGACCTCCAGAGCACGGGGCGCGGCAGCCGTTCAAGCAGGGCGGCTTGCTCCCTTGCCTCCTGTGAGCACAGGCCGGCGCGAACCGCCGCCTCGGGGGCCGAGGCACGGACATCGACCTCGCGATAGCGCGCCGGCGCCCAGGCCACCAGCGCGATGCGGCCCCGCTGGTACTCATCGTCCTCGGCGGTCAGCGTCGTCTGCCCGTCAAGAACCGTCTGCATGCGCGGGCCGTCGAGACGAATCTGCGCCCGGTGCCAGCCGTCGGGAACTGCGGGCAGCGCGGCGACGGCCAGCACGGTCAGGCAGTTGTCGAAGTCGGCCTTGACCAGCGAGGCGGTGCCGTCGGCGCCGAGGAGTAGCGCGTAGTACTGCTGCGAGGTTTGCAGTCGGAAGGCCAGCCCCGCCGCTTTTTCACGGGCCGGCAGCCGCAGCTCGACGGTCAGCTCAGCGTCGCCCCACAACGGGTCGCCCGCCGCGAGGATGGACGGGATGGCTTCGCGCAGCGCGACATGCTCCAGGTGCTTCTGCCCGCCGTCCTCGCCGATATTCCAACCCACGGAGCGGCGCCAGCTATGATGGGTGGTCAGCTCGACCCACGGGCCGAGATACCCTTCGGGAATCACGCAATGATACTCGCCGATGGGCGAGTAGTCGTAGGGCAACTGCCCGACCGGGAAGGCCGAGAAATCCTCGTGAAAGAGGGGCGGGCCGCCGGCGCGTCCCGCCGTCTCCCACCGCCCCTCGTGGTCGGCGGCTTGTGGGGCTTTGGAATCGGTCATCCCTGGGTGGGATTCCATTGATTTTCTCCTTGTCGCCGCTCGAACCGCGGCCCCCGTAATCGCGCCGATTATACCGCCGCGAGAGAGCGATTGCGAACCAGAATTTGTTGTGGCACGGGCTTCCAGCTCGTGTTCTCTGTTTTGACGCGCGGGCCGAGGCCCGTGCAATCTGCGAACCGATAGAAGCCGTTCCGGGTGGAGGGCGTACCGTGTGGGACAGGGCTGGTCTTCCCGTCGACCTACAGGTTCATCGGGCGGACCTGGGCCCAGATGGCGCGAGAGTCATAGGTACGGCCGTGACCGTCGAAACTGCCATGGATGTAGCCGCGCCCGGCAACGTATTCCGGGACGGCGTCGGGACGTCCCTGAAGGGCGGCTTCGAGCGCCAGGAGAGCGAGCGGCTCTATCGCATCGAATGGGGCGTTCAGCCGTTCCTTATCGGGCACGAAGAAGCCTTGGTGGAATCGTTGTTCGAGGAGGTTCTCCCCGATCCGCTCGGCGAGTTGCAGGTAGGCGGGTTGGGGGTTCGCCCGATGTAACTCGATCATGGCGAATATGTGTACTGGATCGGAGTTGGTCGTATGCATCGCGAGGGCGACGTATTTGCCCGGCCTCCGACCGATATCCCCCAGCCCCAAGCCACGAGCCATATCGCGTACGGTATCCCACAGGCTCTCGCGTTGGGTCAGGCGATACGCTCGGGCGTAGGCCACCAGATGCTCGGATGTGGCCGGGAACGGACGATAGGGTAGGCCTCGTTGGCCGTAATAGCCCGTCCGCGGAATGGTCAGCCCGCTCAGATCGGTGCCGTCGGCCCACATGGGCCGAAAGCGGTTCTTGTCCGCGTCATAGGCGTGCCGCGCATGGGCCTCGAGATGGTCGGCGGCATCTTCGGCAAAGCCCCGGGTCTTTTCGCCCATGGATTCGGCCAGGTACAATTGCATGAGCGCATAGTCGGGGAACCCCTTGCTGTCCCAGAACTCCCATCCTTCCCGTGCGACCGGCAAGCCATCCTCGGCGACTTTGCCCTTGATCGGATTGTAGAATTCGTCGTCCGGATCGGTGCTCCCCGACTGAGCGAACTGGTTCTCCATGCGATCTCCGTAGTCGCTGTACGTCAGTCGGCCTATCAACGGCCCTTCCGCAGGAGGTTGTCGGCGACGCTTCGCACGGGTGAATTGGAACCCTCCCATCCCCGTCTCGGGATGACGCGCTCGGGTGTACAGGTTTGCCAGCCGCTGGGCCCATGTCAACGCGTTTGACTCCGCTCCCAATTGAGCAAGCATCGCCCCGGCGTAGATCAAATCGGACCCGCAGTTGAGAAAAGAAAGCCCAAGGCTTTCAAGGTACGGTTTCGGGTCGGCGAACCGCTGTTCCCACAGCTCCGGTGTGGGCGCGGGGCCCGGCCGGTAAGGAGCGTGGCGACTCAATGCCAGCGTGCTCCAATCGAGAATATGGCCTTGCCACAACGCGCGGATAAATGCTGCCGTCGCTTTCGGATCGACCTCCCACATAAGCTTGAAATCGGGGTAATGCGACTTAAACTCGTGACAGTTGGCGTCGAAATCCCCCACCGGCTTCAGGGTGCGCAGATCGATGAACTGATGCCCGCCCCAACGAAGCAAACCGCAGCCCGAGGCAAGGTGCTCGAAATGATAGCGAATGGCCTCCTTCGCGGCGTTCTTGTAGCGGGCGTCCCCGGTCAGGTTTGTAAGGCTCGTCAGAACGCGGAACAGGTTCTGCTGGCTGGCGAGGTTGTGGATGATATATTCCCGGCCTTGATGCCGCCAGACGACGGGCTTGCCGGTTTCAAGGTTGATCCCGTCGGCGAGGAGCGGCGTCGCTTTGCCGCTCCATCGGTCACGGCCCTTTTCCAATACGTTGGCGGCAAAGGTTCGAACTGCCTTCATTCGCGGGTTCTCCGCTCGGGTGGGTGTTGTACTCGCGAACAGGGCGCACATCGCGGCCAGCGCGAGCCTATAGCGCATACTCAATAGCCGGGATTTCTTCAGCGGGCAGCGTCTCGGCTGCATACATCTTCCATGTCTCTTATGGGGCCGGTGATTCTTCGGCATGGGGCGAAAGCGGCTGTCGGAGCGCCCACCTCCAAACAGGCCCGCCGGTTGTCCAACCGAGCTTATTCAGGGCCCGCGATACTATTCTCGGATAGCGCCGGTGCCAGTCACCTTACGGCTCTATTAATCGCTACGGAGCAAGCGGTTCCGTCGCCATGTGTCATTTCGCGACTCGCTCTTCCTGCCCCAATGCGGGCCGACGCAGCCCACGCCGGCCGTTCCGCCGGCCGCTTCGTCCTTCTTCGCCCGCGTTACCGAAGGCGTCGTCATCGTACCGGTTCACGACCGTTCCGTCCTCGCGGATGACCTGCATCACCGAGCCGACCTGGTCGGTGAGGTCATAGTAGAACGTTTTTTGCCCCCCGGTGTCAAGATGCAAGAACCCGATCCGTTGGTCGATGGGATTTAGAATCCAGTAGATGCGCTTGTAAAAGAGCTGCGGCTCGGCAGCAGCGGCGTATTTGTACTCGGCGACCACGTCGTCGTCGTGATAGGCCATGCAGCAGACAAGATGAGGGCGTCCGAGGTCTTCGGCTTGCTACGGTATTCTTCAGAGAACCCATTGCAGACCTCAGTTCGGCGGCGGCATGTCATCCTGCAACTGACGCACTATATCGCGCATCGCCTTGTAATCATCGTTTCGCATCGCGTCGAGCATTTCCGCCACCAACTCCCGCTGTCGGTCCTCGGGCAACGGGTGGTTGCGGATTTCGTACCGCTCAAGTACTCCGACGAAGTCCCCGGTAGCATTGAAGGCGTTGTTATATTCAGGTAAGCCGGAACCCCGGATAACGCGGCCGATGGAAGATATCCGGTCGTGTAATAACTTCCACCTTTCTTCCCGGGGTTCGGCCAGCAGCGAAAACCGGTCCGCCAACTCCGAGAAGGGCATATCGATCTCGTGCGTTTTCGTTCTCCCACCGAAATAAGTGATCTCCGCTTTAAGACGCCCGCTATTCATATCAACATAAATTTTATCTGTGCGGATAACCGGGTCAATTACCAACACCACGTAAAGAACACCGATAGCTATCAGCACAGCTATCAGCACCTTGTCGCGACGTTTCATGGTCATTCCTCCGTTACCGGCTTCTTCGCCTCTTTCGATTCCTCTTTATCAACGCTGTCGCGGTCTCCGCGCTCTCGGCACCTCTTTACCGGCTTCGGCCCGTTGTCTCTGTTTTGTATACGTCGCCCATTGTTGGAAGTCAATCGTCATCAATTTTTGTATCTGGGCTTCATAAGGTGATAGGCACCTTATGGCCCCTGAGAGTTCGGCCCTCCCGGCCTTAGCTGACGCCGATTAGTGTTCAGGCTACGTCCTTGGCGGCGGAGCTGACGTCGCACATGTTCGGATATATCGACCATAGCCGTGCGGAGGTCGTAAGACACGATATCAACAAGAGAATACCAAGCGTGATGTCCCAAGATAATCTCTTCAAGTCTAGTGTCGTCTTGTACAACCCCTCTAGCTAGGTCGATCAGATACCGCACCTGGTTGATCGAAGACAAGATCGTCTCGTCGCCAGGATAGCGTCCTTGAAGCTTCTCTATCTCTGCAAGAGTCCACGTCAGTTTCTCAAGCCATAACTCGTTCATTTCGGGATCACCTTGTAATTCTGGAAGATGTAGTACTGCAATTCACCGCCTTGGGATGGTGGCGGTGCCTG
>CAZBCO010000014.1:0-7688 GCA_964490295.1 uncultured Planctomycetota bacterium | reverse complement strand
GCGTCTGGAATCGTCTCAGACCTCCGGAACGGATCGCCTGGCCGAATTTACACCCGGTTCGGCCCAACAGCGGCCCCGAACCCTATCGGCTCGTCGCATAAACAACCACTTCTGTCGGGGGCGCCAAGAAAGCGGCCGACAAGATTCGGAACCACGAAATTTAATGAGCTTTCGTGTTGACATTCTGGTGGCACCCCCATGATATTCGCCTGTTTCTAACCCCAAAAGAAAAAGCCCCGCGATGTAATCCATTGCGGGGCTTATCTTTACATCTCTCATTGTCAACAAATGCGAACGGGGAATGATGGCTGGGGAACTAGGATTCGAACCTAGACTACCTGATCCAGAGTCAGGCGTGCTACCATTGCACTATTCCCCAAAGCTCTTGACAGTATAACGGGATGGATATCCAAAATCAAGCGCCTGGACAGCAAAAGATCGGCACCGACGGGCATCTGAACGGCTTGCTGATATATTTGACGGCTTTTCGCTATGCTTTGTAATGAAGAATAGGTCTAAATTGGGCATCTAAAGCACCACAGGGGTGTCGCAAAAACGCGACACATTAAAACATTATATTACAATAACTTATGCGATTATCAATTATTTTGACGATTTTCGCGTTGCATAATCGCGACATGTGCCAGGGCTATCACGCGGGCCTAACAGAAAAATATTTCAGCATAAGATATTGATATACAATATGATACAACAAATATTGGACTGTGTTTTCATTTTCATGATTTTTTGGCACGGTATTTGCTACATTTGCCCTGTGTAATTGAGGACGCGAGTCCTGAAAAGCGGCCAAGCTCAAACAGAGCGGCTGGCTGGGACTCTTTCGGTCCGGTCGAGGGCCGGGTTTGTCTTACACCAGGTGCGCGTGGTGCGCACTAAGGAGGTGCTATGCAATGAGCAGTTCCCACGTCTGCAAGCATGAACGCACGGTCTTTCACTCGATCCAGCGGCTGGGCCCGTTGCCGCCGTTGGAATTACGCCAGTGTCTGGACTGTCACAGCACGGTGTCCATACCGCTGTCGCCTGAGGTCAGGGCAGGCAATGCGGGTGTTGCCGCCAGCCATTAGCCGGCTTTTGCTTCGTCAGTTTTGCTCACCCTTTAGAATGCCGCATTCGCGGGGTGCGGCGTTTTCTTTCCTGCCGTTTTTGCGATACCGATAACTTCGGATTGACGGGGTTTACAAGCCGTCATATAATCGGGGCTTGGAGCTTCCCCGGCCTCTGCCCGGGTCCGGCAAAAATCCTCGGAGGTATGATGCGAGCCCTTCTGACCGTTACCGGCGGCCCCCAATGCGACCGCCAGTGGACGATCGAACCGGATGCTCCCCTGAGCCTCGGACGCGGTAGTGATGCCGACCTGGTCTTACTCGATGGCGAGGCCTCGCGTCTCCATTGTCGCCTGATCTGTGAGGAAGGCCGCTGGAGGATTGAGGACAACCAGAGCCTCAACGGCATTTTCGTGAACGGCGAAAAGGTCGAGCGGGCGCTTCTCCAACACGGCGACAGTATTCGCATCGGCAGCACCACCATCCGCTTTCATCTGCTGAGCGACGGCAGCGTGACCGAAGTGGCTGAGCCGTCGGCTCTCGACGAACCAAGCGACGAGGCCGGGACCGCCAGGCCGCCTGAAACAAAAGACCGCCCTGCCCATCTGGGCGGCTTGTACCACCCGCCCAAGGTCATCCGCGTTGAGAGCGAGACGACCATCGATGCGTTCATCGACAAGCACCCCAACGATACCTCCAACATTGTGTTATCCGGATTCCAGAAGCTCTGGTATGCGTTCGTGTTGCTGGTGCTTGTGGCGGTGCTGATCTTTGACCCGCTGTATTTCCTTCATATTGTGCATCTGCTTTGCATGTTCTATCTGGTGGTTATTCTGTACAAGTTGGTGACGGTGTTTCTTTCGGTCGTCTGCCGGTGGGATATCCGCCCCAAAGCCCACGAGGTCAACGGCCTGTCGGACGACAGGCTGCCGGTTTATACCATTCTGGTGCCGCTATATAAGGAAAAAGAGGTCGTCCGCAAGATTGTTACCTACGTGGCGGCTCTCGATTATCCGAAAGAGAAGCTCGACGTAAAGATTCTTTTGGAGCCGGACGATCCGGAAACGCTTGATGCAATACGCGACAGCGGGTTGCCTGATTTTTGCGAAGTGATCATCTGCCCTGCTTCCCTGCCACGCACCAAGCCCAAGGCCTGTAACCACGGGCTGGAGCGTGCCCGCGGGGAGTATGTGGTCATCTATGACGCAGAGGACCGGCCCGAACCGGACCAGTTGAAGAAGGCCGTGGTCGGGTTTCAGATCGCCCAACGCACCTGGGAGAAGCGTCGCTGGCTCCGCCGCATCAATCCTTTGCTGCGCGCGGAACGCGGCCGGACGGCCTGTCTTCAGGCCAAGCTGAGCTATTACAACCCCCGCCAGAACCTGCTGACGCGCTGGTTCGCGATCGAATATGCGACGTGGTTCCAGCTCTACCTGCCGGGCCTGCACGCGCTGCGTGCCCCGATCCCGCTGGGCGGCACCTCGAACCATTTCCGCACCGATGTGCTGCGCGAGATCGGCGGATGGGACCCGTTCAATGTGACCGAGGACTGCGACCTGGGCATCCGGCTGCACAAGCGGGGCTATGTCACGCAGGTGGTGGATTCGATCACCTGGGAGGAGGCCAATTCGCGCCTCGGCAACTGGATTCGGCAGCGTTCGCGTTGGGTCAAGGGCTATCTGCAAACCCATTTCACCCATATGCGCCACCCGTTCCACACGCTGTGGAAGCTCCGGCCCTGGGGGATGTTCAGCTTTCTGAACTCCGTCGGCGGGCTTTCGCTGATGCTGCTCTTGAATCCCATCTTCTGGGTGTCCACCACGATGTTCGTGGGCCTCTTCGCCATGGATATGCACGAGCACGGGTATTCGATAGAGCGGGCCTTGGGCGTCGAAGAGGCCTTCCAAGCCGCCGGCGATGAGATTGAGATGGACCGGACGGTGCGCATCCCGCACCGTGACCGCCACGCCTGGACCTTCATCTGCGGCGCACGGCCCGACGCCGTCCCGGATGGGCTGAATTGGAAGCAGAAGCTCTGGCTGGTGATTCAGGAGAGCTGGAGGCAATCGTGGGAGGATATCTGGTCCACGCATCGGCGGTTCCACTTCTGGAACATCGCCTCGCAGATATTCTTCCTCTGTACGATTGCCCTGCTGCTGGGCAATCTCTTCTTCATCTTGATACATGTCGCGGCATGCCTTCGGGCGCGCAGTCCCTGGATGATTCCCTTCGCCCTGCTGATGCCGTTCTATTGGATTCTAATCAGCCTGGCGGCCTACAAGGGCTTTCTGCAACTGTTCTTCAAGCCGTTCTACTGGGAGAAGACCCAGCACGGCCTGGACGTGGAGGCGGTGTAAGTGCCCCGACGAAGCGTACACAGCCTGTTCCTGCTCGGTCTGGTGACGTTGTGGCTTGCGCCGTGCGCCCGGGGCGGCGAGCTGGAGCGCGTGGCGTGGTGGCATCCGGATTGGAAATACCGCAAGATCGTCCGCGTGTTTTTCCCGCCGCAGGGCAAAGACCTGCCCGTGAATCTTTATCAGCCGAGCGAGCTGCTGGGTGACCGCTCCTTGACCGCTCGGGCGGTCATTAATATCGAAACCGGCACCGAGGCAGAACGCCAGATCACCGTGACGGACGCCCAAGGCAACTTGGTGCCCGCGCGGGCCTACGCCAGCGGATGGGGCGAAAGCATGACCGTGCTGTTCAAGGCGAAGCCTGAGAAGGCGGAGTATTATCTGTATTATGGCAATCCCAAGGCCAAGCCGACGCGAATGTCCTGGGCACGCAGCACCCTCCCCGTGACCGTGGTCACCGTTCCGGTGGACGATGCGGCCGCCGTGATCAAAACCCCGGCGAAGGCCCTGGAGGCCGTGCTCTCGGCCAAGGAACCCCGCGGCAAGGTTGGGACGTACTCCATCAATTATCAGGCCAATCCGTTCGGTATGGAAGCCGGCGTGTCCTATGTGACGCTGTACTCCGCCTTGCTGGTCGCCCCGCATGCCGGCAACTACGAGTTTGCTGTGGAGTGCGGCGGAACAGCCCACCTGCTGATCGACAATGCCCTGGTGTTGACCGCGTCGGGGAATCAACCGGAACGAAGCTGGAAACAGACGGCCCAGGTGAGCCTGCCCAAGGGGCTTCACACCCTGACCATTCTCCACGCGGAATCCTCGGAAGCTCAGGGCATTCGTGCCGGCTGGCGCGAGCCGGGCGGACAGCAGATCGCGCTGATGGCCGGCAGCGCCTTCGCCCGCAGCAACTACGTCCCCATCGAGGTGGTGGGCTTTGAACACCGCGATAAGGAGGCCACCCCCTTCTTCAGCGTGGACCGTGCCGAGGTGGCCTTCCAAACCCCGGACGGCGGAGCCAAGGCTCAGCTTCGGCTGAACAACCTCACGCGGGGCAAGGGCTTGACTTTTCGCTGGCAGATCGGCGAGATCGCCTCGAAGGAACAGTCGCCGGTCGTTTATGTGAAGGCGGGCGGCACTTGCAACATTACGCTGGAGGTGTTCAAGGGCGACCAGTCGATGGGCACCTACCAGACGAGCGTCAATCTGCGTACTTTGCGACAGATCAAGGCCAACGCCGGCGTGGAATTGGTGCAATGCCCCAACATCGTGTACGTCGGCGAGAAGGCAACGCTCACCTTCAAAATTGAAAACCTCACCAAGGTCGAGGTGCCGCTGCAATATGAGCAGATCGCCCCCGACGGCGAGCGGTCCAGCCATAGCATGACGCTGCCCCCGCTCGGAACCAAGCTGGTGAACCTTGACATTCACCCGCCGCCGGCCACGGTGGCCTCGGCCCAAATGACCTTTCGGGCCATGCTGGTGGGCACCAAAATCGCCGAGCATACCGTGAATGTACTTCGCCCCGGCCTGCACCTCGCGGAGCTGCGAAGTGAATTGGGCCGGCTCGTCGATAGCGAGGGACGCCGTACGGTGATTATCGCCGAGCTGGAGGATGCCAACCGCCACCGGCGTTGGGCGGCGCTCCGTTGGCTGGCCGCCAAGTTCCAGCCCCAACCGCAACGCATCCTGCTGTTCGGGCACCCGATGCTCAACGAGCCGGACCCGACGCTGGCCGGCAGCTACGTCGCCGAGCTGCGGCGCCGCTTTGTCCTCGAAGATCGCACCCTGAATTTCGCCGAGAGCGGCACGAGCCGCATCCTCCCCTGTGTGGCCGACCTTCCCGTGTTCGCCGCCGCGCTGGCCAAACACGCTCCGGACCTGGTGATTGTCTCGCCGGGCAGTTATGATGTCGCCCAGGGCGTTGACCGACAAACCTTTGCCCGGTGCCTCGACGTGATGATCGATATGGTTCGCTCGCAAAGCCGGCCGTCAAAGCTGCTGGTCGTCTCGCCCCCGCCACTGCTCAGCAACCTGCGAGCTTCCAGGGAAGTGGCTCAGGCCGTCGCGGTCATTGCCCGACAACATCAGGTGGGGTTCCTCGACCTTCACGCCCGGCTGACCGGAGAGGAAGCCTGGAAAACACAGTACCAGGATGCTTCCGGGGACCGGGTCTATATGCTTTATCCGAACGCCGAAGCCCATCGACGCATTGCCGCCTGGATCAAAGCCGCCTCCGAGTAGGCAGGGAGGAACCGTGGCCAAGTATCAGGGTGCCTGGGATGCCTTTGATTTTTCCGTCATTCGCACCTACCCCATTGCCGACCGGCCCAACAAGGTGACGTTGGCCGACCTGATCGACCTCCGAAAGCTCCGCCCAGCGGGCGATATGGCCTGTACCCCCACGTTGTCCCGTGTTGCCGAAGCCATCCTCGCCGCGCGCCGGCAGTCGTGCCCCGTGATCTGGATGATGGGAGCGCACCCGGTGAAGCTCGGCCTGTCGCCCATCATCATCGACCTGATGGAGCGGGGCCTGATCACCCATGTGGCCGGGAACGGAGCGGTCTCCATCCATGATTTTGAGCTGGCCCTCATCGGCGAGACCAGCGAGAACGTCCCCAATGCCCTGCCGAAGGGACAGTTCGGAATGGCCCGTGAGACCGGCCAGCTGATCAACAACGCCCTGGCCGAGGGCTACCAGCGCGGCCTGGGCTGGGGCGAAGCGATGGGCCGCCTGATTCTGGGCGAGCCGATGCCCGAAAGCGTCGCCTTCCGACATCCCGACGCCAGCATTCAAGCCGCCGGTATCCGGTTGGGCATCCCGGTGACCATTCACGCGGGGATCGGCACGGACATCATCGATCAGCATCCGAATTTCGACGGGGCGATGAAGGGCGGGGCCAGCGGCTTTGACTTCGCCGTCTATGCTGCGTCTGTGGCCCGCTTGAGCGAAGGGGGCGTGGTGCTGAACGTCGGCAGCGCGGTCACCGGCCCCGAAGTGTTCCTCAAGGCCATTTCGATGGTCTGCAACAGCGGCACGCCGCTCGGAGCCATCACCACCGCCAACTTCGACCTGCGCCCCGTAGTGCCCGACGACGTCAACAACGAAGACAAGCCCACCTATTACTTCCGCGACAACAAGAGCGTGGTGACGCGCGTACCTTCCGCCTTCGGCGGCCAAGGCTACTATGTTCAGGGGCACTTCAGCGACACCCTGCCCGCACTCTACCGCGCGCTCATCAGGGAAGAATAGCCATGTCGGATGCGACGAGCAGACCGAAGCTCCCTGGGGTTGCGTTGATCCTCTGGGGCGTGGCGCTGATCATCGTGCCGATGATCGCCGGGCTCTCCGTGTCCGCCATCATGCAGGCTCAGGCCTTTGAGAAGATCGCGTCCTCGCAATCGCCCAATCCAGCGGAACCCGCGGGTTACATGCGGCATTCCTTGATCGCGACGGCCATTGCGATACCGATCTCGTTGTGCGGATTGATCCTGCTTATCGTGGGGATTATGCGATACTTCGGGCGACCGGTGCCCGAATCATTCAGGTGAGCGGGCGAGGTATTCCAGAAACTCCGCCGGCGAAAGCACCGCGACTCCCTGTCGCAACTCCTTGGGATAATGGCGCAGATTACCGGTGACCAGGCAGTGGGCGTTGGCGGCCAAAGCCACCTCAAGGAACGGCTCATCCGAAGGGTCAGGCAGGGGGTTCCTCAGTGGCCGCGGGATGACCCAAACGCCATATCTTCGTATCTGTTCCAGCAGTACGTCCACTTCTTCGGGAAAGAACGGAAACTTCGGACGGCGCAGCACGTCCTGATATTCATCCAGGATGGAAGCGCTCCAGCAGACCTCGACATCCCCCACGGCGATCAGCCGTACGATACGAGACGGAACCCCTTCCGGTGACCGCAACCCGGATACGAGAACGTTGGTATCGACCACCGCTCTCACTGTTCGGGCGTCCCCCGCCGCCGTTCTGCTCGAGCCGCTGCGATTTCGGCGTCTATTTCATCAGGCGTCATCTTGTCCAAGCCCGCCTCTGCCGCGCGCCGCTGCATCGATCGCACCGCTTCCATCGCGCGGGCGCGGCGGATGGCTGTCAGCGTCTCCTCAAAGTCTTCTTCGCCCACGGAAATCATCAGCGCCTTTGGCTTGCCGTTGGAGGTCACGACGAGATCGTGTTCCTTTTCCAACTTGTGCCAGACCTCTGCGGAGCGCCCCCGCAACTCTCTAACTGTAATGAAACGCATCGCCGTGTCCTCAATAAGCCTAC
>CAZBCO010000013.1:0-5695 GCA_964490295.1 uncultured Planctomycetota bacterium | reverse complement strand
TCTCATATTCCGGTTCAGCTTGAAGTCGAAATTCCTTTAGGTACAATGACGGCGAAGCTTGAACGTCGCATTGAGATTGCAGAACCTGTTCCGGAGCCCCGATGAGCACCGTCGGAATCATACCCGCCCGATACCAATCGGTCCGCCTGCCCGGTAAGCCGCTGCTTAAAACCACCGGTAAGTTTCTCATTCAGCATGTCTGGGAGAGTGCCCTCGAGGCGCAATCCCTTGACCAACTGATCATCGCCACCGACCACCCGGATATTCTCCGAGCCGCCGAGCAGTTCGGGGCGGAGGTCTGCATGACCTCCGAACACCATCAAACCGGCACCGACCGGATTGCCGAGGCGGTCTCCAAGCTGCGTTGCGACATCGTCGTGAACATCCAGGGCGACGAGGCCGAGATCGAGCCGGGAGCCATCGACGCCGCGGTTCAGGCATTAAAGGGCGCTCCCGACGCGATGATGTCCACCCTGGCACATCCCACCACCGACCGGGCGGTCGCGGCCAACCCCAACGTCGTCAAGGTAGTTTGCGGCTGTCGCGGCCAGGCCTTGTATTTCTCGCGCGAACCGATCCCGCATCCCCGCGACGCCAACCCCGATGCCGTATGGCTCTTGCACATCGGCCTCTACGCCTATCGTCGCGATTTTTTATTGAGCTACGCTCGGATGCCTCAGACGCCGCTCGAAAAACTGGAGAAGCTGGAGCAGCTGCGCGCCCTCGAAAACGGGTATGGCATCCAAGTCGTCCAGACCGGCTATGAGGCAAGGGGGATCGATACACCCGCTGATTACCAAGCCTTTGTCGAGCGATATTCCAGAGGCCCTTTCCAAGGAGATAAGAGGTGACGAAGTCGCAACGCCAATCCAATCAGGATTCGCTGACCATCGATAAGGAACGCGCCATTGAAACCGTGATGCGATTGCTGTCGGTCCCCGGAGTATCGACCGAAGAACAAGCCATTGCCGATGAAATCGTGGCCGTCCTGCGTGATTATGGCCTGCCGAGCTCTGCGGTGAAGTTCGACAACGCCCACAAGAAAAGCCCATATGGCGGGCAGTGCGGCAACATGATTATCCGTCTGCCCGGAACCCTCAAGGGGCCGGGCCGGCTGCTATGTGCCCACATGGATACCGTCCCCGTGTGCGTCGGCAGCCAACCGGTCCGCAGAAAACACTTTATTGTCTCGTCCGCCAAAACGGGCGTAGGAGCCGACAACCGTAGCGGCGTCGGCGCGGTGGTGACGGCCTTGATCGAGATTCTGAGTCGCGGGCTTCCGCACCCGCCGATTACCGCCCTGTTTACGGTCCAGGAGGAAATCGGGTTGGTTGGGGCGCGCTACCTCGACGCGAGCAAACTCGGCTCGCCGAAGTTCGCGTTCAACTGGGACGGCGGCCCCGCAGAATGCTTGGAGGTCGGAGCCACCGGGGGCGACCACATCAGCATTGAAATCGAGGGAATTCCGTCGCATGCCGGCGGGCACCCGGAGCGCGGGGTCTCTGCCGTGATGATCGCAGCCCTGGCAATGAGTGACCTTCAGAAAGGCGGATGGTCTGGCCTGGTGATGAAGGGCGGTGTGCGCGGCACATCGAATATCGGCGTTATCCAGGGGGGCGAGGCGACTAACGTGGTGATGGATAAATTGTCGTTGCAGGCCGAATGCCGGAGCTTCAGTGTATCGTTGCGAAAACGTATCGCGGCCGCGTACAAAAAGGCGTTCGAGAAAGCGGCGGATAAGCTGGTTTCCTCGGAGGGCAAGCGCGGCAAGGTGACCTTCAAGCTGACGCCCAAGTACGAAGCCTTCCGGCTGCCCAGTAACAGCGCCAGCGTCAACGAGGCTATTCGCGTATTGCACATGCTCGGCTTGAAGCCGGAGATCGAATACAGCAACGGAGGCTTGGATGCCAATTGGCTGGCTCGTCACGGGATTTATGCCGTGACCTTGGGGGCCGGTACCCTTGGAGCACACACCACATCCGAAAGGCTGATACTGCGGCAGTATCTGGATGGCTGCCGGGCTGCCTTGGGTGTGGCCACCGGGCTGCAATAAAGGCCTCATGTTGACGAGGCCGCTACGGCTTATGTATCAACATCCCGGTCACGCGCGGCCAGCAGAATAATATCCCTCAGTTCATCCGTATTTCGGGCGTTCATCCATCGCTGGCGGAAGTCGGGATTCTGGGCGATCTGGGCGATCCACATCAGCGACTTGAGATGGAAGCTGCGTTCGTCGCGCGTGCCCAGCAACACAAAGACCATGTGGACGGGGCGCTCCGGGTCGTCAAAGACAATTCCCTGGCGACTTCTGGCCAGCAAAATATCAAACTTTCCCTCCCCCTCAATCACCACGTGCGGGATGGCAAGCCCCGGTGCCACGGCCGTCGTTGATTGCTGCTCCCGCTCCACCAGTTGTTGATAAAGCTTTTCCGGGTCGTCGTGTAAATGTTCGGAGGTATGCTCCGCCACCGTCTTGAAGAACTCTTCGTAGTTTATTGGCCCGTCGATGTCAAGAATCGTACTCGCATTGATCAGTTGGTCGAAGCGGTCTTCGACGATATTATCCCGCTCGAAAAGGATGTCTTTCAACTCGCGATGAAGCGTGCTGTGATTGGATTCGATCCGACGGTCGATAACGCGCTCGACCACTTGTGCCAGGGCCGAGCGCCGTTGCACCTTCAAGCGCACAAATAACAGGTACCAGATAATGCCGGCGAGTATAAATCCGTCGGTGATAAAAATCGGGACCAAGCCCATCTGGGTGATCAAGAACAGGCAGGTGACAATACCAACGCCCTGAACCCAGGGGTAGCCCGGACAGCGGAACTTAGGCCGATAGCTGTGAATCTTGCTGGCTCGCAACACAATCAGCGACAGGTTGATCAGGGCGAAAAGCATCAACATCAAGGCCGATGCTGTCTTGACCAAGTCTTCGAGCGACAGGAACAGGATGACGGAGATCATAAACACGGTGGTGATAATGATCGCCACATAAGGTGTGTGGAACGTGTTACCAATAATGGCGAGTTTTTTTGAAATCAACTTATCGCGGCTCATGGCCAACAGTGAGCGCGAGGCGGCCAGCACCGCGGCATTGGCCGTTGTCACAAAAGCCAACAGCGCGGCAATGGCCAGGGCGAACTTCCCCGTCGGGCCCAGCAACACCCCGGCCGCATCGGAAATGGGAGTCAACGTCTGTGTTTCAGCACTCAGGGTTCCCAGCCCCACGGTCACCGCGACCACCGCCACATACAGCACACTCACCAGAATGAAGGCGCAAAGCAGCCCCAGGGGAATCGCCCGGCCCGGACGCCTGACCTCCTCACTGACACCGGCCACTTTGGTCACGCCGATATAAGAGATAAACACCATGCCTGCCGCCATCCATACCGACGGCCAGCCATGAGGCGTAAAGGGTTTGTAGTGATCGATATCAATCTGGGGTGCTCCAATGATCACGTAAGCCACCAAAATCGCCAGCAGCCCGATAACCATCATCACTTGAAAGCGCCCGGCCCCCTTGACGCTCACCAGATTCAAGACCATAAACACAAGACAACTTCCGGCAGCGATAAGGTTGACTTGAAACGGCGTCAGGTCGTCAACCAGAATCATGGCAAACGTGCCCATGCCGACCAGGGCAAAGGCCCCTTTGAGTGCCGTTGAGAACCATTCCGCAAAGCCCGCGAAGGTGCCCGGCATGGGGCCGAGGCTTCGCTCGATGAAGAAATAACTCCCCCCGGCCTTGGGCATCGCCGTGGCTAATTCAATAGCCGACAAGACGTTCGGGGTCATCAGGACGCCCGCGATGATGTAAGAGACTATCATCGAAGGACCCACCGAACCGAACAACACCCCCGGCAACACAAACAAGCCCGAGCTGATCATCGCTCCGGCCGCAATGCAAAACACGTCCAAGGCCCCCAAGGGCTTCTTCAACTTCATAAGCGAATCCCTTCTGGATAACGAACGGTCATATTATACGTATCTGAGCCAAAAACTCTATTGCATCTTTCGCGTCATGCGCTATCTTCTTTACGAGTTTCTTTCAACACCGGTCGAGGCCAAATTATGACACCCAAAGAACGTTTCATCAATGCCTTAACGCTTGGCCCGGTGAGCGAACGTTGCCCGACGTTTGAGCTGGTCTTTTTCCTCACCATGGAAAAGTTCGGCAAGGTCTTCCCCGGCCACCGCCTGTTCAAGCAATGGGATCAGATGAGCGCCAGAGAGCAAGAGGCCCAGTTGCGCGATGCTGCACAGGTCTTCATTGATACCGCACGGGCCTACCAGCACGATGCGATTTTTGTGCATGGCTTCGCCGAACCGAACCACTCGCTCAACCCCATCGCTGAAAAGATTCGGGAACTCACCGGCGATGAGTTTTTTCTGTGCCGTCATGGCGACGCGACCTTCAGCCTGCCCAGCGGCGATAGAATGGTCGAATTCGCATTTCAAATGGCGGATAACCCCGAAGGGCTGAAGCAAGAAGCCTCGAGTCGGGTGGATCGGGCATTGGCCCGCTCCGAGAGCGAGATGGACCTGAACCTATGGGATGGCTTTGCTCTCTGCTCCGACTACTGTTTCAACACCGGGCCGTTTCTCAGTCCTGCCCAGTTCAGCGAGTTCGTGACCCCCTTTCTCGCCCGGCTGGTCCAAGGTTATCGCGATCAGGGCTATTATGTTATCAAGCATACCGACGGCAATATTATGCCGATCCTCGACCAGCTTGCCCAATGCCGCCCTCATGCCCTGCATTCGATCGACCCGCAGGCGGGTGTGGACATCGCGGAGGTGAAACGGCTTTACGGTAAAGAGTTGTGCCTGATCGGCAACGTGAACTGCGGCCTGATTCAGAACGGTTCGGAGGACGAGATAATCGCGAACGCCCGATATTGTTTGAAGCACGGCATGCCCGGCGGGGGGTATATCTTCGGCACAAGCAACTGCGTTTATACCGGTATGCCGCTTGAACGCTACGAATTGATTAACCGCCTATGGCAAAACGAGGGGCGCTACACATAATCGGCCGAACATATGCAGGCCTGAAAACAGCACAAGGGGAGGCACGAAAGGCAAGAATCCTGCGTCCTATTGTCGGCGAGCGTCCCGATCTGTGCTATAATATACCCGGATTTGAGAGGAAAGGAGCTCGTTTGGCCGTCGATAAAGTCCTTCCGGGAATAGCCGCTCTGCTTGCCGCAGTCCTGCTCACCGTCTGGGTGGCCGGCACCGAGGTCGAGGGGGTCACTCGCCGCGAGCCAAGCGAAGCCCCCTCCGTCACCGACGCGGTCGCTGCCAAACCCATTGCGGAAACGCACGAATTGACCACGGGGGGCGGGACGCCCTCGGCGCTTACGGGATCGTGGCCGAGATTTCGCGGCGAGCAATTCGACAACATCGCCCACAGCACCCCTCCGCTGGCCCGCTCCTGGCCGGATGAGGGGCCTCCGGTGCTCTGGTCGGTCGAACTGGGCGAAGGCCACGCCGGGCCGGCCGTGCTCAATGGGCGGGTCTATCTGCTCGACTATGACGAGGCCCGTCGTCGCGATACGCTACGATGTTTTTCCCTCGACGACGGGGCTGAAATCTGGCGTTCCTCCTATCCCGCCGATGTCCGGCGTCAATACGGAATGTCGCGCACGGTTCCGGCCGTCACCGATCAGTTTGTGGTAACGCTTGGCCCCCAGGCCCA
>CAZBCO010000012.1:0-2799 GCA_964490295.1 uncultured Planctomycetota bacterium | reverse complement strand
CGGGTTCACGGTTTCGGGCGGCAAAACGGAGTCGCCGCTCAAGTCGGGCACGCCGGGCAGAACGTCCGATTCGACCACCAGGGTTCCTTCGGAGGGCGGAGTGACGATATCGACGATGTTGCCGGCCTCGGTGTTGCGGTTGCCATCCAAGCTATTGGTTGGCAGGCCGGGCAGTTCGGGGTTTTCGCCCATGTCCGGATCGCCGCCACGGCCCCAGATGATCACCAGAAAGCCGACGATAATCAATACGACCACAATCCCGATTTTGGTGTCCCGGTTCATTGCCCTCTCCTTAAAGTTCTCTTGCACCGCGCGTGGGGATAATGACTCTCCCTTCTATGATAATGCGCGAGGCAGGCAGGTTCAATATGTATTTCCTTTTTACCAAGAAAAAATATCGCACTTATTCGGGCGCGGAGCGCATTTCCACCGCCGGCGGGCCGATGGAAAGGTGCTTGAACGGATGCAGGTCGCGCGGGTTCCCGTGGAAGCCCCGCACCTCCGGGCGCCGCAGGCTGAGGTTGGAGTAGTAGTACACCGGCATCACCGGCATCTCGTCGCGGATCAGGAGCGCCTCCGCCTCCTGGAACAGCTCCAGCCGCCGCATCAGGTCCGGCGTGCTCGCCGCCTCGGCGATCAGCGCGTCGTAGCGGGCGTGGCCCCAGCCCGTCCGGTTGTTGCCTCCGCCGGTCACAAACATATCCAAGAAGGTGTTCGGGTCCATATAGTCGCCGATCCAGGCCGACCGGGCCAGGTCATAGTCCAGGGCCGACACGGTCTTCAGGTACACCTTCCACTCCTGGTTCACCAGTGTCACCTCGACGCCCAGCGTCTCCTTCCACATGTTCTGGGCGACGACCGCGATGTCCTCGTGCTGCTTGCTGGTGTTGTAGAGCAGCGTCACCCTGGGGAAGCCCGCTCCGTCCGGGTAGCCCGCCTCGGCCAGCAGCTTCTGCGCCAGGTCGGGGTCGTGGCCCAGGCCCTGGGGCGATTCATACGGCGGCAGCATCGGCGGCACAAACGTCGTCGCCGGCTCGTATTGCTCGTGCAGCACATACCGGCACAGCCGCTCCTTGTCCAGCGCCAGGTTAAACGCCAGGCGGACGCGGGCGTCGTCAAACGGCTTGCGCGTGCAGTTGAACCGATAAAAATAGGTGCCCAGGTACGGAGCCTTGTGATAGTCGGGGTGGCTCTTCAGCTTGGGCAGCCGCGCGGGCGGCAGGGCGTTGATCCAATCCAGCTCGCCGCTCTGGTAACGCATCAAGGCCGTCTGGGCGTTGGTGATCGGGTAGGCGACGATCCGCTCCAGCTTCACCTCGGCCGCGTCCCAGTAGCGCGGGTTGCGTTCGAGCACGATCCGCTCCTGCGGCTGCCATGCCTTCAGCACAAACGGCCCGTTGGTGACGATGTGTTCGGGGCGAGTCCACCGGTCGCCGAATTTCTCGACCGTGGCCCGGTGTACCGGCATCAACGTGGCAAAGGCGGCCAGGTCGAGGAAATACGCCACCGGCTGCTCCAGCGTCACCTCTAGCAGGTTGGGCTTCAGCGCCCGGATGCCCACCTCGCCGAAATCCTTGAGCTTGCCCTCCGAGTAAGCCCGAGCGTTTTTGACCGACCAGAGCTGATAGGCATATTCCGAGGCGGTCTCCGGCTCCAGCACCCGGCGCCAGGCGTACACGAAATCGCGAGCGGTCACCGGCGCGCCGTTCGACCATTGCGTGGGGCGCAGCGTGAAGGTGTACACCCGCCCGTCCGGCGAGACGGTCCACGATTCGGCCACCCCGGGCACCGGGCGCAGCGTCTTGGGGTCATAGCTCACCAGCCCCTCGAACAGCGCCAGCGCGAGCTGATGTTCCGGCACCCCGGTCATCCGCGCCGGGTCCAAGGTCTCCGGCTCGGCCCCGTTGTTGAAGCGGAAGACCTGCCGAGGCGTCGCCGCGCCCTTCGATCCGCCCTCTTGCCCGGCCTCCGGAGGCTGCGCCCAATAGATCGCCCCCGCCGCCGCCAGCACCACCAGAATCCAGATTACTCGTCGCATCGCTGACCCTCGCTTTTCGAGAAGCTGCTGTCCCGCTTGACCGCCTATTCTACCAGACCCGCCGCTCTCCGCACAAGCGGGAATCCCGGCCGCCCCAGGCGCGTCGAGGCCGAACTGATCTTCTATCCCTCCACTACTATAGAGTAAGAAAACAGGCCCGTTTTTGGCCCCAAAAAAATTTTCTGCCAAAATAGTTGGGGCTGGATTCCATAAGTGATTGTTGGAAATGATGTTGTGGCGGATGAAGTTTTTTTGGAAATCGACATGAAACCAGGGCAATACGCGACCATGCCCGCGAAAGCACTGTCAAGAAAATTGACAGTTGGGCTTGGGCGCGGGGTGTAATCTGGTGGGAAGCAGGAGCACGAGTACGAGCACGAGTACGAGCACGAGCAGGAGCACGCGCACGAGCACGAGCAAGGGCGGGCTTATTCCTTCGCTTTATCGGTTGTTGCTTTGGCGGGTTTTGCCAATGCCTCCTCGAGGGCCTTCACCATCTGGGGTGCGTCGGGGGCCACGCGCGAGCGGAAGCGGGCGATCACCTCGCCGTCGCGGTTGATCAGAAACTTCTCGAAGTTCCAGCGAATGCGCCCGCGGTCTTTGACCGGCAGCTTGTCGGAGGTCAGATATTGATAGAGCGGCGGGGCGTCCTTGCCGTTCACGTCAATTTTGGCGAACATCGGGAAGGTGACCTCGAACCGCTTCTCGCAGAAGGCCAGAATCTGCTCGTTGGTGCCCGGCTCCTGCTTGCCGAACTGGTT
>CAZBCO010000011.1:0-3934 GCA_964490295.1 uncultured Planctomycetota bacterium | reverse complement strand
CCAGCCGGACGCCGCCGTAATAACCGTTCAAGGTCACGTCTTCGGTCAGCTCGCCCAGCGAGCCGTACTTGGGCGTATCCTCCTGGCCGGGGACAATCTCCAATTCGGGGGTTTCATAAAGCGTGATCTCGGCGGCGAAATTCTTGAGGATGACCGCGATGGTCTTACCGAAATAACCGTCCGACGGATTGCCGATCAAGCCGGCCCTGGCGTGAGCTTTGGTATGAATAATCATCGGTCGTGTTCCCCATAGGGCGATATTCCGAGACACCGACGTCCCGGTCTGTATAGTTTCGGTACATTTTGGTCTGATTGCAACACAAATTTTGGCGCGTTTCAGGTCCAGCGGGAGGCTTGGACGCTCACGATGGCGGTGATGTCAACGATGTCCTGAGTCGAGCAGCCCCGCGACAGGTCGCTGGCCGGTCGGTTCAAGCCTTGAAGAACGGGCCCCAGCGCGCGCGCCCCGGCCAGCCGCTCGACCAACTTGTAAGCCACATTGCCGACATCTAGCGACGGGAAAACAAGGATGTTGGCTCGGCCCGCGACCGAGCTGTGCTCGACCTTCTGGCGAGCCACTTCCGGCACCAGAGCGGCATCGACCTGCAGCTCGCCGTCGATTTGAAGGCCCGGCTCGCGCTCTTGGGCGAGGGCCGTCGCCTCCTTGGCTTTGACAATCATCGGGTGGTCTGCGCTGCCCTTGGTCGAGAAGGAGATCATCGCCACACGAGCTTCTGTATCGAAGAATGACCGGAAAGTGCGGGCCGTTGAAAGGGCGATATCCGCCAATTGCTCCGCCGACGGGTTCGGCACCACTCCCGTATCCGCGAAGACCAGAACGCCTTGCTCTCCGAAATCCGCATGCGGCAAGACCATCACCGAACAACTGGAGATGGTGGCGATGCCCGGAGCAGGGCGGATGATGAGGATGCAGGAGCGGACCACTTTGGCCGTCGAGGTGGCGCACCCGGCGACCATCCCGTCCGCATCGCCGCGGTCCACCATCATGGCCGCATAGTTGACCGGGAAGAGCAAGGCCTCGCGGGCGCGTTCAGGAGTCATCCCCTTGTGAGCGCGCAGCGCGACGAATCGTTCGATATAGGTGTCGAGTTGATGGCTCGTGGCCGGGTCGATCATCGGCAGGGCCGGCACGCGGATGCCCGCCGCATCCGCCGAGGCGGCGATCGCTTGGGGCGAGCCGACCAGCGTCACCTGGGCGAGGTTCAGCTCGGTGATCATCGCGGCGGCTTCGAGAACGCGCCGGTCGGTGGCTTCCGGCAGAACAATACGTTGTGGGTTTTGGCGGGCGAGCGTGTGAATATAAGGGATGAAACTCATTGAGTGATCGTCTCCGGCGACTTGATTCTCGTCGTCTTAAGCCGCATGGATACTACGGCCAATTGTCGAAACTGTCAAGTGCGCCCGCAGGCGGGTGCCGCATGTGGCGATACCGGGGCTTGCGGGGGGTGGCCCCATCGGGTATGGTGGGGCGTGTCTCGTGGGTGCAGGAGTGTGCGATGGCGTGGTACGATGAATTCTTTGATGAGCATTATCTGGACTACTGGTCGCAGATTCTGCCGCAGGAGCGCACCAGCCGTGAGGTGCGCTTCATTGTCGAGCAGATGGGCGTGCCCGACGGCGGGGCGGTGCTGGACCTGTGCTGCGGCCAGGCCCGGCACGCGGTGGAGCTGGCCAAGCTGGGCTACGATGTCACCGGTCTGGACCTCAACGAGTTCCTGCTGGAGGCGGGCCGCGAGTTCTCGAAGACCGAGGGGGTGCGCATCCGCTTTGTGCAGGGCGATATGCGGGAGATTCCGTTCGAGAACCAGTTCGAGGCGGTGGTCAACCTGTTCACCGCGTTCGGCTATTTCGAGGACGAGGCCGAGAACCAGCGGGCGCTGGCCGGCGTGTGCCGGGCGCTTAAGCCGGGCGGGCGGTTCCTGATCGACCAGTCGCACGTCCTGCAGGCCGCGCGGGATTTTCAGCCGCGCGTCTGGAAGGAGTTCAGCGACGGGACGGTGCTGGCGGAGGAGCGTTCGTTCGATGCCGAGCGCGTCCGCTATCGCACCCGGGCGGTGTTCATCAAGCCCGACGGGCGGCGGGCCGAGCGCTGTAACGATATCCGCTGTTACACCTGCGCGGAGTTGTCGGCGATGCTGCGGCGGGCGGGATTGGAGCCGGTCGCGGTGTTCGGGGACTTCCGCGGGCGGCCGCTGGAGCTGACCTCCAAACGGCTGATTATCATCTCGGAGAAGCGCGGCGGGACGTAACGCCGCCAGTTGGGCGGCGGTTCAGTTTCGGGATTCGGGCGGCGGGGGCGTCTCGGCGGCGATGACGAACGCGCGGCGTCCGGAGCGGTCGGTGCGGCCGTCGGCCTGGGAGTACCGCTGGATTTCCTCATTGACGTGGCGATAGCCGTAGCGCAGACGCAACACTCCCTCGATATAGAACGGGTCGCGGGCCAGGGCGTGCAGGACGCGCTCGCGATCCAGATTGCTTTTGCGCAGCTCCTGAATCTGGGCTTGGAGTTGCCGCTTTTCACTCAGCAGATGCCGCGTGGTGGCCTCGTCGGCCAAGGCCCGCTCGAGGACGGCGACGGCGATGAAGCCGTAAAGGACGTAGAGCAGCACGGTCAGCAGGCGGTCGAACATTATCGGCTTGCTCCGTGGCCGGAGGATTCCGGGCTTTTGAGTTGAAGCCCCAGTTGCCGCGCGGTCTGTGCCAACAGCCGCTCGGAGCCGGCTTGCGTGATTTCGTAGTTTAGTTTGTCCCCGCGCTCCATCAGCGTGGCCCGCTCTTTGCGGAGCCGGGTCAGCTCATACCCGATCTGAACATGGCGGCTGCGCTGGCCGACGAAGAACATCCCGATGACCACCACACCCACGGCCAGAATTAAATAATAGAAGAGCGGACGCATGTGTACACCTCGCACGAATTCCAATACGATGATATGAGGTCGTCGTGCAATGCGAAAGTTTTATTTGATCGAGTTGGGAGAAAGGCCGCCTCGCACGCCGTCCAAAGCGGCTTGCCAACCGGCAGCCGGGGGCGACCGAGTGAGCGGGGAAGGGCGGATTACGCGATGCGCGCTGGACTTCGTCGAGCGGGGCGGTTATCATTGGTGCTGCGGTATGGGGCGCTTCCGCCAGAAAAGCCCTGGCCGCGCGCCGCAAGGCGGCTCTCCCCAAGGGGAGCGATATCCCTTGCCCCCCGGCCCCTGTCGGCGGGCGAATGAAGGAGCGAGGCGTATGAATATTCTGATCAGCGGCGGAGCCGGGTTCATCGGCTCGCACCTCTCGGACCTGCTGCTCGACCAGGGCCACGAGGTGGTGGCCATCGACAACCTGTCCACCGGGCGGCTGGAGAACGTGGCCCACCTGCGCGCCAACCCCCGTTTCCGACTGGTGGTCGAAAGCGTGACCAACGAGACCGTGTTCGACCGCTTTGCGGCCAACGCCGACCAGATTTTCCATCTGGCGGCGGCGGTGGGCGTCGAGCTGATTGTCACCGACCCGGTGGGCACCATCGAGACCAATATCCTGGGCACCGAGGTGGTGCTCAAGACCGCGGCCCGCTACGGCACACCCGTCTTCCTGGCCTCCACCTCCGAGGTCTACGGCAAGAACGAAGCGGTGCCGTTCCAGGAGGACGCCGATATGGTCTTCGGGTCGACCACGCGCAGCCGCTGGTGCTACGCCTGCTCCAAGGCCATCGACGAATTTCTGGCCATCGCCTACCATAACGAGAAGGGCTTGCCCATCACCGTGGGGCGGTTCTTCAACACCGTCGGCCCGCGCCAGACCGGCCAATACGGCATGGTCGTGCCCCGGTTCGTCGGCCAGGCGCTCAAGAACGAGCCGATAACCGTTTACGGCGACGGCACACAGGTGCGGTGCTTCTGTCACGTCAAGGATGTGGTGGCGGCGGTGGTGAA
>CAZBCO010000010.1:0-15766 GCA_964490295.1 uncultured Planctomycetota bacterium | reverse complement strand
TGGGCATTCAACAGCAGTTTGACGGCTTTGGCCAGAGCCTTGTCCACCTTCTTCTGGCGTTCGGGGCCAACCATTCCCGACACCTGTGTGAGAAAGAGGGTGGCGATGCTATGCGCGTATATGCGCCCGTCGCTCCGTCCGCTGTTCAGATATCCACTGGCCTGCTGATTGGCCAGGATATAGTCGATACATCTGTTGATTTGCGTTCCGTAGGGCTTTCCCATGGGGGTATGGCCCTTGGAAAGAAAGGCCAGCCCAGCCAGGCCGGCGACCGCCGTGGTCTCGCCATATTGGCCCGGAAAGCTGCCATTCTTGCGCTGGTTTCGAGCCAGCCAGACCAAGCCCCGCTCCACGGCCCCGTCAACCTGTTCGGTATATTTTGCCAACGCCGGCGAGGCCGTGCCTGATGCGGCAACCGGTGCCGCCGTCACGAACAGCATGAACCCCGCCAGAAAAATCGACAACATCCGTATCATGTGCTTCCTCCGTGGCCGGCCCAAGTTTCACTTTAGCGCTTTCAATCGAGCAAGTCAATGCTACCGCGGATGCCGGGCCGGGTCTCTTCGCCATTCAGACACCCAGCTCCGGAGCTTTTTTATTCTTTATTCTCTTGATTTTTCACCGCAAAGCCGTACAATTCAAGCAGGGCTACGGTTCGCAACAAAACCGGCGCCTTGCTCACTTCCCGGCCGGGTAGTCCAGTGAGTTTTTCTACAAGTTAAAACCTTTGGAGACTCAGCCCATGTCGGAAGAGGTCTTGCGTCAAACGGATAAAACAAAGGGGACGGCCATTACCGGCGGCGATGACGTGCAAGCGGTCAAAGCTTTGAACGAGGCCTATCAGCACATGACCGAGCAGCTCAGCCGGGTGGTCGTGGGCCAGAAAGAGGTCGTCGAGCAGGTGCTCATCTCGATCTTCTGTCGGGGCCACGCCCTGCTGGTGGGGGTTCCGGGCCTGGCCAAGACCTTGTTGGTCAGCACCCTGAGCCGCGTTCTGAATCTGAGCTTCAAGCGCATTCAGTTCACTCCCGACCTGATGCCTTCGGACATTACCGGGACGGATGTGCTGGAAGAAGACCACACCACCGGGCGGCGTGTCTTCCGGTTTGTCCGAGGCCCCTTGTTTGCGAACATGGTGCTGGCGGACGAGATCAACCGGACGCCCCCGAAGACCCAGGCGGCGCTGCTGGAGGCCATGCAGGAACACCACGTCACCGTCGGCGAGGAGACCTACACGCTGGCGGAACCGTTCTTTGTTCTGGCCACGCAGAACCCGATTGAGCAGGAGGGCACCTATCCGCTGCCGGAAGCGCAGTTGGACCGGTTCATGTTCAACATCGTGGTGGACTATCCGACGGGCGAGGAGGAGTTGGCCATCATCAAACAGGTAACCGGCACCTATGAGGCGGAACTTCAGCCCGAGCTGGAGGGGGCCGATATTCTGCGGTTGCAGCAGGTGGTGCGCCGTGTGCCGGTGGCGGAGCACGTGTTTCAATATGCCCGCGACCTGGCCCGGGCGACGCGGCCCAAGAGCGAGGAAGCCCCGGAAGTTGTCCGCGAGATGGTGGCCTGGGGGGCCGGCCCGCGCGCCGGTATCTACCTGACCCTGGCTGCCAAGGCCCGGGCCATCCTGTATGGCCGATACCATGCAACCACCGAGGACGTCCGCGCGGTGGCCCTGCCGGTGCTGCGGCATCGTGTGATCACCACCTTCAACGCCGAGGCCGCGGGCATCAGCAGCGACGATGTCATCCAACGGTTGCTCGAACATGTGCAGCCCGAGATCGAAGACGGGGAGTAGGCATCAATGGCACCCTTGTCAAACCAACCGGAGTACCTGCGGCTGCTGGAACCCGCGGCGCTGGAAAAGCTGGCCAAGATTGAACTGCTGGCGCGCGGCGTGGTCGAGGGGTTTATTTCCGGCCATCATAAAAGCCCTTACAAGGGGTTCTCGGCGGAGTTTGCCGAGCATCGCCAGTATGTTGCCGGCGATGACGTGCGCGACCTGGACTGGCGGGTCTATGCCAAGAGCGACCGCTATTATGTGAAGCAATATATCGAAGAGACCAACCTGCGGGCCACCCTCCTGGTGGACGCTTCAGGCTCTATGAAATACGCCGGCGAAAAAGCCGCCCCGGTGAACGGGCACCCGCTGACCAAGTTCGAATATGCCCAGAGGCTTGCCGCCTTGCTGTCCTATCTGCTGATCAACCAACAGGATGCGGTCGGGCTGGTCACGTTCGACACCGAGGTCCGCCGGTATATTCCGGCGCGGAGCCGGGCGAGCCACTTGCAGGTGATCCTCCAGGAGCTGCATACCACCACGGCAGGCCACGAGACCAAGCTGGCCGATGTGTTTCACAACATCGCGGAGCAGGTTCACCGGCGCGGCATGGTGATCATTATCAGCGACCTGTTCGACGATCCGGAGGACATTCTCGCCGCGCTGCATCACTTTGTCTATCGAAAGCACGAGGTGATACTGCTGCACGTGATGGCCGAGGAAGAGCTGACTTTTCCGTTCGGTAAGTGGAGCAATTTCAAGGCGCTGGAAGACAGGGAACTACAATTTGAATTGGACCCCCGTGCCGTCCAGAACGAATACTTGAGGCAAGTACATGCCTTTGTGAAGCAGATCGAGATGGGGTGCGGCCGGATGAAAATTGACTACATACCGCTGACCACGACCAAACCCTATGATCTGGCGCTGTCAACCTATCTTGCGAATCGACTGAGTTAGCCGGATGGATCAAGCATGATTTTTTACACACAGGTGATGCTGTTCGGACTGGCCGCCGTGGCGATCCCGATCATCATCCATCTGCTCAACCGTCGTAAAGCCAAGGTCATCCACTGGGGAGCGATGCAATTTCTGATGGGTTCGCTGGTTTACCGCAGCCGGCGGATGCTTATCGAAGAGATGCTGCTCCTGGCGGTGCGATGCCTCTTGTTGGCGCTGCTCGCTCTGGCGATGGCCCGCCCGTTTATTCCGCCCGGTTCCAAGGTGCCCTGGGCGGCGGTGCTGCCCGCCGTCCTGCTGGGGGCCGTGGCGATGGGGGTGGGCACGGCCATGTGGCAGCACCGGCGTGCGCGGTGGACGATGTACGCCGCCGGCCTCTCGCTGTTGCTCCTGGCCGTGGTGCTCAGCGCGGCGGAGCACTGGCTGCAATTGCGGCGTTGGGTAAACTCCGGGGGCAGGCAGGACGTGGCCATCGTTTTGGATGCTTCCGCGTCGATGACCGTGATGGTGGACGGCCAGACCCGTTTTGACCAGGCCGTGGAAGAGGCGCGGGCCGTTATCGCCTCCTTGTCGCCCACGGATGCGGTCACCATTCTTGTGGGAGACGCGGCTCCCTCGACGCTGCTTCGGGCACCCTCGGTAGACCGCCGGCTGGTCTCGGCCACGCTGGACGCTCTCAAGCCCGTGGGGGGGGCGATGGCCCCGCTGGATGCTTTGAACGCCGCCGCGCTGGCGCTCTCGGAAGGCCAGGCCCCCCTGAAGAAGATCGTGATCATCACCGACGGCCAGAGCGTCGGCTGGGTGCCCGAAGCCGAGGCCCGTTGGGAGTTCTTGGCCCGCTCGCTCCAAACCCTGCCCGCGACGCCGCGCATCATTTGCCGCATCTTGCCGATGCCGAAGGTCTTCCGCAACGCGGCCATCACCCAGTTGGCTTTGTCCCGCGAGGTGATAGGCCCCGACCGGCCAGTGCGGATTAACGTTCAAGTTGAGAACACCGGGACCGAGCTGCTCAATGCGTTCGAGGTCTCGCTGCGCGTCAACCGCGAGACCACGCTGAGAAAGCCGATCACCCCGCTGACGCCGGGGACGGTCGAAACGGTGAGCTTTATGCATCAGTTCGCCACCGGCGGGCTTCAGACGCTGGAGGCCGAGCTGAGCCTCAACGATGACCTCGCCGCCGACAATGCCGCGACGCGCGTGGTGCGCACCGTGGAACGCCTGCCGGTCTTGGTCGTTGACGGCAACCCGGCCCCGCACCCGCTGCAACGGGCCTCGGCGTTTATCGGCTTGGCCCTTGCCCCCGGGGTCTATCAGGCGAACAGCGGTCCCCCCCCCCGCGAGAATGCCCGCTCCGGCGAGAAGGCCCAGGCGGTGCTGGTGGAACCGACGGTTGTCGCGGCGAGCGAGGTCGCCGGGCTCGAAGACCTGCAAGACTTTTATGCCGTGATCCTCGCCGATGTGCCGCAGTTGCCGGGAAGCGTGGCCGAACGCCTGGTGGCCTATGTTCACGCGGGTGGCGGCTTGTTGATCGCCCCCGGCTCCCGAGCCCGCCCGGCATTTTATAATGGCTGGAGGCAAAAGGGCGGCCGGGCGTTTCTGCCCGCCAGGCTGAGCGAGCGCAAGGCAATCGATAACCCGGAGCAGACCGTCCGATTGGCGGTCAGCACCTTCACGCACCAGGCCCTGATGTTGTTGGCCGACGATGCTCAGAGCGATGCCGACCTCGCCCGGCTCAACGCCTGGTGGCATCTGGCGGTGGAGGCCGACGACGCGAATGTGTCGACCGGCGGCCTCATCGATACCGGAGACCCTCTGCTGGTCGAGCGGCGCCTGGGCGAGGGCCGCGTGCTGCTCACCGCGGTCTCGCTGGACAGCCAGGGCAGCAACCTGGCCACGCTCCAGGCGTTCGTCCCCCTAGTTCACGAGATGGTACACCACTTGGTCCGGCCAACAACCATCGACCACAATTATCTGCCCAGCGCCCGGTTGGCGATTCGGCTGTCCCCCGACGGAGCCGGGGCCGGGCAGGGTCTGCGGGCCGATTGCTATGCAAAACGAAATTTCTCGGAGATGGCGGCCAACTGGATTTCCTCGGCCCTTGATTTTAAGGTGGCCGGCGGCAAGATTCCGGAAGGGCTGGACCCCGCGAACATCGCCATCCGCTGGACCGGCTCCCTGGTCCCGCGGTACACCGACAAATACACATTGGTGGCCACCGGCCAGGAAAAGATAGCCTTGACCCTCGACGGGAAACGCCTGTTGAGCCGGTCGGGGGCCGGGGCGGCGCAGGCGGTCGTGGAGCTTCAACAGGGCATGCCGCACGACCTGGTTGTTGAGTTTATCCCCGGCGGGCCGGAGGGGCAGGTCCGCTTGGAATGGTTCAGCCGTCGTCAGAAGCGGGAGATTATCCCCGCCGAATGCCTTTCGCCCCTGCGCCCGTGGCGGGAACGCCTGACCCGCGCCGACCAGGCCAAGATCGTCGCCCCGGACGGCACCTCGTTTACCGCGGATCTGATGACGCAAAACGAGCACCTGGAGGTGCATGTGCGAGGGGCGATTGGGCCGGGCCTCTACCGGGCCACGCTGCCCGACCTCCTGACCGCGTCGTTCGGACATGGCTTCACACCCCAGGGCGACATCCCCTTCACCATCCAGTCCGTGCCCCAGGAAAGCCGCCTGAGCCTGGTGTCCGAGACGGAATGGGAAGCCATCGACCGCTCGCTGCCGCTGTTCCGGACCCACACCACCGAGGACACGGCCAAGGCGGTGGTGGGCGGTATCCCCGGTCAACACCTGTGGCGGTATCTGGCCCTGGCCGCCCTGATTGCCGTGATCTCTGAAATTGCCCTTTCCCGATGGATCGCTGCTCAGCGCAAGACGGGCGCGGTCAAGACCGTCGATTTCACGTCCGGTGCGGCGGATCCGACGGCATATCGCGAAAGGCTCCGTCGGGTGATGAGCAGCCCCTTGAAGGAATCCCCGCGAAATGACTGAGCAAGCCGCACAACCTGATCTGCTGCCGACCACGCTGCCCACCGGGGTGGTGGTGGCCTTGGCCCTTATCTCGTTGGCCCTTTGGGCATGGACGCACCGGTATGCCCGGCTGCGTCGCGGCAAGTTGGCGGGCTGGGCAACCCTCGCGTTGCGCAGTGCGGTGGGCACCGGTTCCCTGTGGTTGGTCTTCAACGCGCTCGCCCGGTTCCTGCTGCTGAGCACGACATGGCCGTTATGGTTGCCCGCTTTGCTGGGTGGCGTTGCCATCGAAAGCATTCTGAGCTTCTACACCATGGAGCGGCGTTCTCTGTCGCGGGCCGCCGGGATAACGCTGGCCGCTCTACGCCTTGCGTTGACGGCTCTGGTGGTCGCCATGCTCATTCAACCGGTTATTGCCTGGGATATCCGTCGCACAGAAGAGCGCTACGTGGCCATTCTGCTCGACAGCTCCGAGTCGATGGAGTTCGTGGATCAACAGGCCTCGGTGACAGAAAAGATGCGGCTGGCGCAGATTTTCAGCCCGGAGTTGATGGCCGTGCCGATCAGCATCGACCAGAGGCTGGAGGAGTTGGCCACCCTGCAACAAGACCTGGGTTCCCACGTGGCCTGGCTGGCCCTGCTGGCCGGGGCCGACTCGGCGATGATCAACCGGCAGATCGACAGGCGCCGTCCGGAGCTTACCCGGCAGCTCGACGGAGCACGGGAGGAAATCCGCGCGCAGGTTCAGGTCTTGGCCGATGGACGGATCGCCCGCCTTAAACTCCCCGACGCTCTCCGGGATCGCTTGACGGTGGCGAAAAAAACGCTGGAGAGCGAGATTATCGCGGCACTGGAGGCGGCCCGGACGGTGATTTCCGCCACGCCCGCCGAGCAGTTGGCGCTGAATTACCAGAAGATTCTCACCCCGTTGCGCCAGGCCGAGGGCTTGATCGGACGCGTGGTGAAGGCGCTGCCGGGCCTGGCGCTTCAGGTCGAGGCGGCGTACTTCAATTCGCTGACGCCCGAAGAGCAGAAGGCGATCGAAGAGGCCGTGGAGCGCTCCCGCCGTGCCGTCATCCGGAGCGTGCTGCTCGCGCGGCGGGGTGAAACGCCCAGCCTGGTCGAGCAGATCGACCGGAATTACGTGCTGCGACTCTACCGATTCGCCGACCGGACGCTGGAAGCGGGCCGCGAGGCACTGGAGGAAACTGCCGGGGCCCGGGCGACCAGCCCTCCCGCCGGGGTCTCGCCCCGGCCTGGGGGCGGCGGTACCAGCCCGCCCGCGACAGCTTCGATTGGCCCCGAAGCCACCGACATCACCGCGGCTCTCGAACAGGTTCGGCAGGATCTCCCGCTTGAGAAACTCGCCGGGGTGCTGATTTTGAGCGACGGACGTCACAACGCCCGGCAAAGCCCCGAAGCCGCGGCCCGGATTCTCGGTGTCCAGCGGGTGCCCGTTTGCTCGGTTCTGATAGGCAGCACGGTGCCGCCTGCCGACGCGGCCGTCACCGGGGTCGTCGGCCCGAAGAGCGTGCAGTTGAAGGACCGGGTGGTGCTGCGTGCCGGCTTGAAACTCGACGGCCTGCGCGGCAAGAAGGCCGTGGTTCGCCTGAAGCTTGGCGACGAGGTCCTCGATGAGAAGACCGTCGCGATTCCGGCGGATCGCTATCGGCCCTCGGTTGAGTTCGCGGATACCCCCAAGGATGAGGGCGTCCGGTCCTACCAGGTGACGATTGAGCCGATCCGGGGCGAGGCCGTCCAAAGCAACAACACACGGGCGTTTGACGTGGCCGTGACCGACGCGCCCACCCACCTGCTGCTTATCGAGGGGCGCCCCCGATGGGAGGCTCGCTATCTGCGAAACCTGTTTGCCAACCGTGACAAATCCGTCCGCCTCCAATACGTCCTGCTTCAGCCGGACCGCATTGACGGGGTGGACGCCCCGCCCAAGGTGCATGCGTCCACGTCGCGCGACTCCGGCATGGTTGAGGCCAACGCTCTGCCAAAGGACGAAAACGAATGGATGGCCTTCGACGCGATTATCTTGGGCGATATTCCTCCCGAACACCTGCCCCAGGAGACGCTTGAAATTCTGGAGCGCTTTGTCGGCGAGCGCGGCGGCCGGCTGATCGTGATTGCCGGGCCGCTGCACATGCCGCACGCCTATCATAGCACTCCGATCGAAGCGATGGTGCCGATGACCTTCGCGGCTTCGAGCGAGCCGATGATCGCGAGCATCGACCCGCAGTTTCGCATCGCCCTGACCGAGGCCGGACGGGAGCACGTGGTGATGCGCCAAAGTGATGACCCGGTTGAAAACCAGGAGCGCTGGGACGCCGTGCCCGAAATCCATTGGCGCTATCCGGTGACCGGGACCAAGTCGGGTGCGGAAGTGCTCGCCTTCGCCCTGCCCGAAAACCCGCCGGAGGAGATCAACCCCCCGGTCGGCGGGAGTGTCAGCGAGATGGAGCAGTTCCTCCGGCGGCGGGAGGCGTTTGCCCGCCAGGCCCCGCTCCTCGCCTTGCATCGATACGCACGGGGCTGGGTGATGATGCTCGGCTTTGACCGCACTTGGCGGCTGCGCTATCGCGTCGGCGACATTCGCCATCACAAATTCTGGGGCCAGGTGCTGCGCTGGGCCAGCGCCGACAAATTGCAGGTCGGCACCGACCGGATACGGCTGGGCACCAATCAAACGTTGTACGACCCCGATGAGCCGGTGCATATCAAAGCCAAGTTGACACGCGAAGACCACAGCCCGGTGATCAGCCAACAGGTCGCCGTGAATGTGTACAGCGGAGAGCGGCGCGTTCTGCGCAAACCGCTGGACTATGTGGCGGCCTCGGCCGGAATCTATGAGGCCGAGCTGGGTGTCTTGCCACCGGGCGGGCGCTACCGCATTGAACTGGATGTCAAGGGCGCGGGCCTGGCCGACCTCGAGGCTGCCAAGGTCAGCACCGAGGTGGTGGTCAGCCCGGCCCAAGCCGACGAACTGACCGAATTGTCGGCCGACCGAGCGGTTCTTGACCAGTTGGCCGCACTGACCGGCGGGGCCGTCGCCACGCCGGCCGACGCGGCCGATTTGGTCAAGCGTTTAGGTCCAGGGACACATACCGTCACAGAAGCGAAGCACTACTTGTTGTGGAACTCCTGGCCGCTGCTGCTTACCATCATCGCAGTGGCAACCGTCGAATGGATCCTGCGAAAACGATGGGGGCTTTTATGAGCACAGCCGTTGGCAACTCGCGATTACCGCAAGAAATCGTCTGCAAGCTCCGGCAGGTAATCCGCCGGATGCGCGTGGTGATTATGACGCGCGGGACGCTGGCCGTGGTCGCGGTGGCCCTTGCCGCGTTGATCGGCATCATGGCCATTGACGCGACCCTGACCCTGTTCTCGTCCGCCACGCGCTGGGGCCTGTCCCTGGCCGCTCTCGGAATAACCGCCGCCGCAGGATACCGCTTTCTGGTACGCCCTCTGAGCCAGACCTTCGGCCTGGCGCGCGTGGCTCGAATGGTCGAGAGACACCACCCGGAGCTTCAGGAACGTATCAGCTCCGCGGTGGAACTCCTCACCAGCGGCGACCGCGAGGATTTGCTCGGTTCGCCTGAATTGATCGGCGAATTGACACGCGAGGCGACCTTCGACGCCCAAAAGGTCAAGCCGCAAAGCGAGTTCCGCCTGCGCTCCGCCCGGCCGTTCTTCTTCGCCACCTGCTCTCTGGCCCTGGTGCTGATCACGGTCTTCGCGCTCTGGCCGCGCGAGGCGCTCGTCCTGATGGGGCGCGCCGTGGCTCCCCACGCCGCCATCGGCAACCTCGGCTCGATTCATATCACCGTGCTGCCCGGCGACACGGTCTGTGCCGCCGATTCGGATCTCCAGGTCGAGGTCACCGTCGAGAACCAGAGGACCCACCATGCCGAGTTTCGCCGCCTGGGGGCCGATGGGGTGGAGACCGTGGAGCCGATGACTCGCGTCGAGGGAGCGGGGGGGCGAACCTTCACCCTCACCGTCCCCGCGGGGAACACCTCCTTCAATTACCGCGTTCTGGCCGGCAAAGATGCCCTCAGCCGATATTACGAATGTAAGGTCGTGCCGCGCCCCGCGATCGCCCAACTGAACATCACCTATGACTATCCCTCGTACACCGGCCTGAACCCTGACGTCGAGAGAGGGGCTTCCGGCGAAATCAGCACCCTGGCCGGAACCACGCTGACCATCAGCACCGTCGGCAACAAGAGGCTGCACACCGGGCTGATGACCGTCAACGGCACCGAGGTTCCGAATCCGGAAAGCACGGTCAAAGATGGCGTCTCGGTGTTTACCTGGCAGTACACGCTCAAGCCCGAAACCCAAGGCCATTGGACGATTCAGCTGACCGACCGGCACGGCCTGACCAGCCTGCCTGTCCGGTATACGATTGAAGCGGTGCCGGATCAGCCCCCGACCCTGACGGTCAGCGAGCCCGCCCAGACGCAGCTTCAACTGCGCCGTACCGAGCGGCTTCCCATCCTCTACGTGGCTCGCGACGACTACGGCATCGCCGCGGTGGACCTGGTGGTCACCATCGACCAGCAAAGCCCGCGAACCCTGTCGATGCCGTTGCCGAAGCGTCATCCCGTGGAATCTCGCGTCTGGCTGGGGCGAGCGGTGCTGAACCTCCGCTCCCTCCCGGTCGCCCAGGCTCAACAGGTGGTGTTTCGACTTCAAGTCAGCGATGCCTTGCCGCCCTCCATGGGCGGCCCGCAGCAGGCCCTCAGCAAGCCGTACACCATCAAACTGTCCGATGAGGTCGCCGGCTACATCGAACAACAACTGCTTCAGAAACAGACCGAAATACAAAAAGCGTTGGCCAAGGCCATGAAGGAACTGAACAGCGCCAAGGCAAACACGCAGGCCTTGCAGCAACAACTGCCCAAGGACAAGGGCCTTCAAGCCGCCGCCCGGGACCATCAAGAGAAGGCCCGCGAGCACGTCAACCGCGCCGATACACAACTTCGCGACCTGGCCGCCAAACTGGACCGCACGCTGCTGCAGCCCGTGGCCGATGCCCTGGCGAAGACCGCGGAGAAGCACACGGCTCCGGCCCGCGAGGAGCTCGACTCCGTCAAGCTCACTGAAAAATACAAAGAGCGCCTTGAACACGCGAAAAAGGCGGACCGGCATGTCGCCGATACGATCAAAGCGGTGCAGAAGGTCCTGGCCGAGATGAAGGACACCATTGAAAAAGCTCGCCTCGCCAAAGAACTCGACGACCTCGCCCGCCGGGAACGGGAGCTGGCCGACGCCGCGGAAGCGATGAAGAAGCAAGACCCCGCTGACGCACCGGCGGACGACTGGAAAAAGCAGCAGGAAGAGATGGCTCAAGAAATCGGCAAAACGGTCAAGAAGGAGATGCCACAAGCCGCCAGGGACGCCCTGGACCAACAGGCGAAAGCCGCCCAAAAGTTCGCCCACGAGGCCAAAGAACTCGAAGGCGAACAGAAGCAACTCCACGAGGCCACCCGGGCTACCGCGGAAGACAAGCCGGACAAAGATATCAAGGAAGATCTGGCCAAACGGATTCAAGACCAGCAGAAGCGGATCGCCGCCGAAGCAGACAAACTGGCCGAGCAAATCGAAGCGGAACTTCCCGAAGCAAAAACGCCACATCAGGACGCCGCCGACGCGGCCACGCAAGCGGCTCAGGCGATGGATAAAAACGACATGGATAAAGCAGCGGAGGCCGGGAAACAGGCCGCCGAAAAACTCGACCAAACCGCCCAAGACCTGAACAAGCCCAAAGACCCCGCCGGCGACCCGAAGCCGAACCAGTCCGAAAAGGCCCTGGCCGACAAGGCCGATCAGTTGGCCGAGCAGCAGAAAAGCGTGAATAAGCAGGTGCAGGCCCTTGAAAAGGGAAATCTGGATAAGGTGCTCCAGGAGATGCAGCAAGACCTCGCACGCCGCGCGGAGGCCTTGGCCGAGCAGACCCAAAAAGCCGAGGCCATGGCCAAAGCCATGGACCCGGAGGGCGCCACCGAGCAGGACGCCGAACGGGCCGCAGACCAGATGGCGATGGCCGCGAAGAAAGCCGAGGAAGCCGGGGAGCAACTTCCACCCGGAGAGGGCGAACCGCAGAAGCAGCCGGGAGAGGGCGGAGAAGGCGAACCAAAAAAAGAACCGGGAGAAGGTGGAGAGCAAAACCAAGCCAAACGGCAACAGGCTGCCGAAAGCCAGAAACAGGCGGCGGAAGCGATGGCCCAAGCGGCCGAAGCGTTGCAGGGACTCCACGCCAAACTGGAGCAGCAACTCAAGGCCCAGCCCCCCGCCCCCCCTCCTGGCGATGCCGCCCAAGCCCAGGCCATGGCCGAAGCCATGCAGCAGGCGGCAGAGGCCGCTCAAGCCCAGAGCGCGGAGCAAGCCAACCAGGCTGCCCAGCAGGCCGCTCAGGCGCTCCAACAAGCCGCCGACGCGGCTGCCAAGAACGCCGGTATCGAGGCCCTTCCTCCGGAATCAATGCATGGCTATGACAACGAACGCCCCAACGTTGCGGACCCTCTCCAGGCCGTCGAAGGCTCCGACACAATACTCAATCGTTTGAAAGGGCTGGGCCTCACCTCGGACGATTGGCTCCGCCTTCCCGACAACCTGCGCAACCAGATTCTCCAAGCGGCAGGCGACCGAGCACCGGCAGAATACCGGGATTTGGTCCAACGGTACTTCCGTGAACTCGCCCGCCGCGGCAGCACCCCGCCGGACAACGGACAATAAAAAGCCTTCCGGGCCGCGCAGCCTGATCAAGTCATATCGGAGGGCCGCCCCAGGCCATTGGGGGCGGTCCCGGTTTTTGCTGACAGGCAGCGAGAGTGGCAGGGTGATTTGATCGTGGTGGTTATTGTGTTTTCGGATTTTCCGAATATTTCCGACGCGCTGTCTGAGTGAACGCAGAAGAACTCACTGAAAAGTTGTGAAAAGAGGTTGCGCGAGTCGGCGTTTCGTGTATTATAGAGGTATCTGTATGACGTTTGCTTCATGGCAACGAGGCAAAGGAGTCATCACGATAATCGCAGCAGTTGCAATTCTTGCGACAGGCAAGGCAGCCTCGGTGGGCGACTCGGTGCCCACCTTCCCCCCGGAGCACGACTGGCGGGCATACGAGGTCGGCAAGCCGATTCGCACAGAGAGGTTTCGTCCCCGAAAAAAAGGGTACTGCGAAGGCAGCGCAGGCTCCGGGTTCCGGCTTCGGGACGGACGCTACACAGCGGTCTTCACCGTGGCGAGCAGGGAAGGGGCTCGCGACTCGCGCCTGATGGTTCTCTTCAGCGAGGAGCCTGACTTCCCGGAGGACAAGACGCGCGTGTGGTGGCCGGAACCGCCCGGAGACGGACCGCCCGAGTCGAATTACGGCTCACTCGCCTACCATCCCGACGGCACGTTGTACTGCGTCTACGGCTACAACCACCAGAAAGTCACACACGCGCCCGGCGGGGCGTCGGTGCGTGGTGACAGCTTCGGTAAGGCGTGGCGCTTCTCGACGGACCACGGCCGGACGTGGTCGAAACGCCACCTCCTGAAGCTGCCCGACAAGGAGATTGACCGCGAGAATGCCTGGAAGGGCAAAGTTCAGGCCATGTATTGCGGCGTCTCGTTCTTTCCGCGGCTCATCGCCGGCGACGACGGCTACGGGCTTGTCGTCAAGAACAACATCCCCACGTGGTCCAACGTTCGGGGACATGAGTACCGCGGCGAGCTCTTCATCATCAAGTGGCCGGGCTGGCGGACCAACAGCCGGCTACACGAGTTGAAGCCCGAGCTGATTCCGCCGGGCGACCGGGGCATCACCGACCCGAACTACGGATTCCTGGAAGACTACTGGTTCAGTAAGTTCGACGCGTCCGGCCACTGGGTTCTGACCTACCGCGTTCCGGGCTATCGCGGCGTGGCCGTTACCCGCGATTTCGGGAAAACCTGGACCTACGACCGCCTCCGCTATCGGCCGGGAGCCCGACACCTGAAGAACCCTTCGGGGCAGTCCGGGTTCGCTAGTGACGCCCGCGGGCAAATCTTCTTCCAGTATCACAACATCCATTTTCACGATCTGCCCAATTATACCGGCGGGCGCGACCTCGTATACATCGCACACCGGTTCATGCGCGGGGGGCGGATGTGCTTCTCGCAACCGGAGTTGTTCACGTACCGCCGCGACCAGTTGGGGTTCATCGCGTGGGCGAACGAACACGAGCACGCGAAGCTCAACATCAATCGTGTCAAAAACGAAGACGGCTCGCTGTTCTGCACCAAGCGGTGCAAGGACGGCAATGTTCGGGTACACGTTCCGCAGGCCTGGTTCGACCACCTGGCGAAGCAGAAGGACCTGTTCGAACCGGCAAAAGCACAGCGGATCTTCGAGTGCGGCGCCGACCAGGTGAAGGACCTGGCCGGGACCACGCTGCCCCCGCTGCCGAACCTCAAGACGGATACGGGCTTCACGCTCGACTACTGGATTCGCATTGACGGCACCGTGCCGGTGAAAGCGATTCTGCTCAGCACGATGAAGCAGAACCAGGGCATCGAGATCACGACCGGGCAGCACCGCAATGTGATCGTTCGCATCAGTGACGGTAACGGCAAAGTGCGGCAGAATGCCTTCTATAAGGTTCTGGAGAAGGACTACCGCAGTCGCCAGTACCTGGTCGGTCGCTTCTCCGAACGGCCGGATCCGGAGCTCTTCGCGAAGAAAGAGGCCGATATCTTCCTCGTCGGGAACCGGGACGCCCTGTCGGGCGGCGGGACGTTGCACCACATCGTCGTGACCGTAGATGCCGTTGCGAACGTGGCGCACCTGATCGTGAACGGCGTCTATCAGGACGGCGGGCCGCACCGCTACCGCACCGCGCAATACTTCAGCCGCGACCTCGCCGACATCAACGGAGCGAAGCGGCCGCAGCCACCGAGCTCCGAGGGAGTGACGGCGAAGGCGCTCCGCCTCTACGGCCGACCGCTGACGACGACCGAATCCATCGGCGACTACCGCGTCGGCATCACGTGGGCACCCAAGCTCGAACCGGGCCGCAAGACAGGCCCCGACAGCCTCGCACTCGCGGGCCGGTGGACGCGCGAAAAGCGGAACGGCACGCCGGTCGCCGCGACCAACGCCTTGGCCGCGTACGCAACGTTCCGAACGGACCGCGCGTTCTCCGTGTCCGTCGAGAAAGGACCCGACACAGGCAAGCTGGACGTCTACATCGACGGCAAGCTTGAAGCGACCGCCGACACGTACGCTCCAGCCGCCAAACGGGCCGCGGTATTCGAGTCCCGTGGCACGGGTCTCGAACGCCGCGTACACCTTGTCTGGAGCGGCTTTAAGAACCGCGCGTCTCGCGGTTACGCGGTCCGGCTTGCACACGTGCAGGTCGGGAGGTAATCTGCCCGCGGTATTCGGCCCAGCCATTTTGCAAGGAGCTCGGAGCTTGCCTACATATTGGGTGCAAAGGCTGCGGCGGGTGCGTCAACCAATTATGGTTATGCTCTGATTTTGTACACTTGTCAAACGGCCCTAAAGCAGCCCTGTTGCATCGTTTCGCTGAGTTCGCCGTCATCCCCGTCATATAAATGTTCGGCACGTCATCGTTCCGCCACACTTGCAAAGGGGCAGAAGAAGCCCGACGAAGGCGTTTCTCTTTTTGCGGTTGGTACTCGCAAAACCATAATATTTTGTCGCCCCCGCCTCGGCCTACGCGTCAAAACATAGAACACCGGCGGGGTGCCCGTGCCACGGCGGGTTCCTGTTCGCGATTGCCGGGGGCAGGGGATAGGGCGTGGGCGGTTTCCGGCTGTAATCCTTCTGATTTTGATTTGACAGGGGCGTTTCGCGTTGATACTATGTGATTGTATAGTAACGAACTCTCATAGGGTGGCGCTATGGATGCTGAAGCGAAGAAGAGGTTCAAGCTGATGGCGAGCGTGATCTCCGCGGCGGGGCACGAGATTCGTCTGGCCATTCTGGATTATCTGAAGGACGGCGAGCAGTGTGTTTGCGATATTGCCGAACATGTCGAGGCGAATCGCCCG
>CAZBCO010000009.1:0-2995 GCA_964490295.1 uncultured Planctomycetota bacterium | reverse complement strand
GTGTTATGAGGTTGCATTTTTTCTCTGACTGAATTAGAATATCACAAACATGGAATATGTAGCCAAGTATATTTCTATCTTTTCCGGCCCAGAATCAGGCTTCCCTCTATGAGCAAATCTCGCCTTTGTCCGCTCCGCCTCTTGCTGATGACTTCCGTTGTCGTTCTTTTTGCCGGCCGTGCCGAGGCGGTGGTTCCCGTTTTGGTCGGCCCGCTACAGGCCTTCCTGGCAATTCTGCCCGGGCTGTTACTGGCCTTGGGGACGATGTTGCTTGCCATCTTCAGCCCGCGTGGGATGAAAAAGTTATGCCTTTTCTTTTGGCACCAGAAATTATTCTCCGTTACGCTGATCGTGCTCATCGCCGGCAGCGTCTATGCGTCCAAGAACAACTGGTGGATGACAGGGGATGTCACCGCCGCCATGACCGGAGAAGACTGGGTGGCCTTTCGAGGCGGCCCGGAACGGCGCGGCTTTGTCCTGAATCTGAAGAACCCGGAAATGAGCGATCCGACCCAAGGCGATGCTCAGTGGGACTATACCGGGGAAACCACTTTTTACTCTACGCCAACTGTTGTAGGTAACCGCATTTACGTTACGTTTGCGGACCAGGGGCCTTTCCAGGATAAAGGCGGTGTGCTCTGTATTGACGCCGATACGGGCGGTGAGGTTTGGAGATATGACAAGAGCGGCTTCCGAGCTACGTTCTCCTCGCCGTCGGTACAAGGTGATTACATTGTCAGTGGCGAAGGCTTGCATTTCACCCGAGATGCCAGGGTTTTCTGCTTAAATAAGGATGGAGAACTTCTCTGGAGCCATCGCACGGAAAGCCATGTCGAATCATCGCCATGCATTGCCAACGGCAAGGTTTATGTCGGGGCTGGTGACGACGGATACTATTGTTTGAATCTGGAACCCAAAGACGGGAAGGCTGAGGTAGTTTGGCATCTCGCGGGCGAAGGGTTTCTGGACTGCGAGACCTCTCCAATTGTTCATGAAGGCGTGATGTACGCCGGTTTGGGCGTTGCAGGGCACGCGGTGATTGCGGTGGATGCCGAGACGGGTGAACTGAAGTGGAAGTTGGAAGTCCCCTACCCTGTTTTCGGCCCGCCGACAATCAGCGGCGGAAGGCTCTATATAGGGATGGGGCACGGCGACTTTGTGAACCCTGCTGAAGTTGTGCAGCTTAATATGAGAGAAAAACTTAAGAAGGAAGGCAAGACCGAGGAAGAAATCGAGGCCGCCGTCAAAGATATCGTTCCCGTAGGAGAAGTCTTGGCCATTGATCTGGAAAAGGCTGAGGCAAACCCCGATAACGTCCAACCAGAATGGCGCTTCAAAGTCGGACGAACGGTCCTTGGGGCGGTGGCCGCTGTCGGTGACAGGCTCTATTTTGGTTCACGCGATCAACACGTTTATTGTATTTCGACCGAGGGGAAAGAACTGGCTCGGTGGAACAGTCGTGGCGAAATTACCACCTCCCTTGCCGTCGCCAACGAGCATGTCTATGTCGTGAGTTCCAAGGGCATTTTGCATTGCTTGACCGCCGATGGCCTCGTCCCGGTGTGGGAAGGCCGATTGGGAGCAGGGACGATGTTCTTCAGCTCCCCGACCGTCGCTCTGGGGCGCGTTTACGTGGGCACACCGGAAGACGGACTGCGAAGCATAGGCCAGGCCGGGCCTAAGCCGCCCGTTGTCTGGGGCCGCGGAGCGGCCGGGGGCCGCGTTGGGCACGCCCCTTTACCGGCTCGTTCCCGGTTCTATTGGCGTTATCCTGACGACAGCCTCGGAAACGAGGATAGTTACGCCATCACCGCCCCGCTCGCCTCGCTGGGCGATCTGGTTTTTGTTCCATCGGTTCGAAACGGCCAGGCACAACTTGAAGCATTGAAAACCGACTATACCCCTGGGGTTTCACAGCGGCAAATAAAGGATGCTCAACGCCTGGTATGGCGTTCCGAATTCAAACGCCCAATCACAGTCCCCCCCGCCGGAATGGGCGACACGCTCTATGTTGTTGATGGTCAACCCGGCGATGAGCAGAGGGCGGTTAACGCGATTAATGCCCAAGACGGATCGCCCCTGTGGTCCATCGAGCTTGGCCCCGACGCCAGCAGCAATATAACCGTTGATGGTAAAAGGCTTTATGTTTGGGCGACGGCCAGGACGCTGACGTGTTATCCGCTTGGGCAAAAGACCAGGCCAGAGCCTCTTTGGTCCGCCGACCTCGGCCCGGCGGAGTTGGCCCCGGCCGCGACGCAGGGGCTTCTACTTGTAGCCTTGGCGGATGGGAATCTCCACCTTCTCGATGCCGCTACCGGACGCCCTCTTCGTTCGCAACCCATTATGCTTCCGGCCAAGCCGACCGCGTCTCCCCTGTTGGTCGACGAACAGGTTCTGGTCACCACGCAGTCAGGCCTCGTGGCCATCCACATCGTGACCGGGGAGCCAAGCTGGGAGGCCAAGATTGGCCAGATCGGCACCCCACCCGCCAGCGACGGCCGTTCCGTTGCCCTGATCACCGCCGAGGGTCAACTGGTTGTTCTGGACTTGAACACTGGCGAGGAGTTGTCGCGTGCATCAGACGCTGTTGCTGCGGCGGCCCCGGTGATCGCTTCCGGGCGTATTGTCTTCACGCACAAAGACGATATCAATGTGCTTCGAGATTTCAAGGATGATCGAACGTTTCAATGGGCGCAGACCGGCTGGCTTGGTAAGGTCATCCAGCCCCTGTTTGTGTTGAATTCCCGTACCTATATCGTAACCGACAAACGCCATCTGGTTTGCTTTGAGCCGAGTTCACAATGACAAACGACAAAAAATGGGTTTATTTCTTTGGTAATGGTGATTCTGAGGGTGATCCCCAAGATCGGGATATCCTCGGTGGCAAGGGTGCCGGCCTGGCTGCCATGTCTCGAGCCGGGCTACCGGTCCCTCCCGGATTCACCATCTCTGCCGAGTGTTGCCGTGAGATTGAAGCATCAGGCGGTCAATGGCC
>CAZBCO010000008.1:0-6930 GCA_964490295.1 uncultured Planctomycetota bacterium | reverse complement strand
TGGCCTTCGAGCCGAACCTCGGCCAGACCGTCGTGCTCGTCGATCACATCCTGGAGCGCGACGACAAGCGCGTGACCAAGGCCCAGACCGAAACCTGGCTGTATGATCTTGGGAAAGACGCCTGGACGCGCGTGGAGACCGCGACACTGCCTTTTGCCTGCGGGATGAACTACAACATGGAGTACGACGGCCGACACGGGGTGCTGCTGCTGGTGACCGGTGGAGACGGCAGCCCGACCACGGTGTGGGCCTTGAAACTGGCCGGGGAATAGGGCCTTCGCCCCGGCCGGATCGCTAAGGCCGCTTCCCGCGATAGGTGCGAACGCGCTCCTCGCCGCGCAGCACGCGGAGCGCACCGAGGGCCAAGGCCTCCATTTCCTTCTCGCCGGGAACCACGCGGACGGGGCCGAGAAACTTCACCGCGCGGCGAATCCGATTGACCAGCGGCCGGCAGCGGGCCAGCCCGCCGGACAAGACCACCGCGTCTACCTGGCCCTTCAACACCGCGGCGCAGGCCCCGACCTCCTTGGCCACCTGCCAGGCCATCGCGTCCAGCACGCCCCGTGCCTCGCGGTCGCCCGCCCAGACGCGTTGCTCGACCTCGACCATGTCGTTGGTGCCCAGGTAGGCGACCACGCCGCCGGATCCGGTAATCTTGCGAAGCAGCTCGTGCTTGGGGAGGGTATGGGCCAGCCGGACCAGGTCGGCGGCCGGCAGCCCGCCGCTTCGCTCCACCGCGAAGGGGCCGTCGCCGTCGAGGGCGTTGTTCACCTCAATCGCCCGGCCCCGACGATGGGCGGCGACCGAGGTGCCGCCGCCGAGATGCACGACTATCAGGTTCGCCCGATGGTACGGGATGCCCAGCGACCGGGCCACCTGGCGGGCGGCGGCCTTCTGGTTCAGGGCGTGCCAGATACTGCGGCGTTCCAGCTCCGGGAGGCCCGAATAGCGGGCTTCAGGGGCCAGCTCATCAACCACCACGGGGTCCACGATAAACGCCGGCACGCCGGCCTGCTCGGCGATCTGCGCCCCGATGATGGCCCCCAGATTGCTGGCGTGCGAGCCGTACCGCTCGGCTTGCAAATCCGCGAGCATCGCCTCATTGACCCGGTAGGTGCCGGAGCGACAGGGAGCGATCAGCCCGCCGCGCGCGGCCACCGCGTCGAGCGTTTCGATGGTTTGGCCAAAGCCGCTCAGCGCCCGACGCACCGTCCGCAGCCGCATGGTGGCCTGGTCGGTGACGGCGGCATACCGCCGGAGCGTCCGCACCGAATGCCCCAGCGAGGCCTGATGGGCGCAGAGGGTGTTGCGATAGACCGCGACCTTGGTCGAGGTCGAGCCGGGGTTGACGACCAGGACGGAATACGCCCGGCCGCTCTTGGGCGGGGCATTGCTCACACGTTCTCCTCGACCAGGGCGGCGGCGAGGGCGATGCTGAGGAACTTGGTGCGGGCGGAGTCGGCCCGGCCGGGCACCACGATGGGAGCCAGGCCGCCCCAGACGATGCTCGCCCCTTCCAGGCCTGCGAAGCAGGTCAGCGCCTTGTAGAGCACGTTGGCGGTCTCGATCTCCGGGGCGACCAGCACGTCGGCCTGGCCGACCACCGGGCCGATCAGCGCCTTGGTGCGCACCACCTCGGGGGAGACCGCGTCGTCGAGCGCCAGCGGCCCCTGCAAATCGATCTCGCCCAGCATCCCCGCCTCGGCCATCCGCTCAATCAGCCGGGCATCAAGCGTCGCGGGCATCGACGAGACGTTGACGTGTTCGACGGCAGCGAGCATGGCGATTTTGGGCCTCCGGATGCCGAGCCGCCGCACCACCTCGGCCGCGTTCTTGATGATCTCCACCTTCTGCGAGAGGTTCGGGCGGATGTTCACGCCCGCGTCGGTCACCACCACCGGCTTGCCCAGCGCGGGGGCATCGAACAGCGCCAGGTGGCTGAGCATCCGCTCGCCCCGCAGGCCGGCCTGCTGGTCCAGGGCCGCGCGGATCACGCTCTTGGTCTGCAAACACCCCTTCATCAAGACCTCGGCCCGCCCCTCGTGAACCATTGCCGCGGCGGCCGGGGCCACCGCCTCCGGATCGGACACATCGACGAACTCGAACCCGCGCAGGTCAATGCCCAAGACCCTGGCCACGGTCACGATGGCTGGCTGGCGGCCCACCGCGCAGGGCACGGCGATGCCCGCGTCCCGAGCCAGGCACAAGGCCTCCAGCGACTCGCTGTCCTCCGGGGCGGCGCAGACCACGCGGACCGGGCGGCCTCGCTGCTGGACCAGCTCCACCAGGTCTTCGACTTTCTGAATGCAGATCACAGCAATTCCCCCGCACTCACGGCCACGCGCCCGCTGCGGGCACATTCCAGGATACCGAACGGCTTGAGCAGGTTGATGAACGCCGAGACCTTGGTCTCCCGGCCGGTCATCTCCAGGGTCATCGTCTCGTGGGTCATCGCCACGACGTTGGCCCGCATCACCTCGCAGACCTGCATCAGCCGGGGCAGGTCTTCAGGCTCACAGCTCACCTTGATCAACACCAGCTCACGGTCGAGGAAACCGCTGCGGTCGAGGTCTTCGACCTTGACCACCGCTTCGAGCTTCATCACCTGATCGGCCAGCGCGAAAAGCTGCTCCCGTTCGCCCTCCACCACGATGGTGATTCGCGAGGCGTCCTCCACCTCCGATTCGTTCACCGCCAGGCTGTGGATATTGACCGCACGGGTGGCGAAGAAATTGGCCAGCCGGGCCAGCACCCCGGGCTGGTTCCGAACCAGGCATGAAATGGTATGCCGCATAGTCTCTCCTCCTTGGGGAATCCCGAAAGGCCGAAGCCCACTGCCCCCTATGCTATGAGCCGGGAACCGAAACGTCAATGGCCGAGCCGGCTGAATTTTATGAAACACCGCCTTGGGGGCACGGGAGCACGGGAGCGCGGGAGCGTGGGCGAACGGGGGCATGGGGGCGTGGGGGCATGGGCGAACAGGAGGCATAAGCTCACCCCCTGCTCGTACTCCTGCTCGTGCTCCTGCTCGTACTCCTGCTCGTGCTCCTTCTCGTGCTCCTGCTCGTGCTCCTGCCCGTGCTCCTGCTCGTACTCCTGCTCGTACTCCTGCTCCTGCTCGATAGGGAGTGTTTTTTTGACAGGATTTACACCCGCCTTCGCTAAAGCTATGGCGGGCAAGTGGATGGACGGAATGAAGATCAAACCAGTTCCCATCCTGTCCATCCCGTAAATCCCGTCAAAAACTCCCCTGCTTTCACCCCTTTCATCGGCCTGCCCGCCATAGCCTTGGCGACGGACTTCGCCGAAGCGGCTATGTCCACCGAGACGGCGGGCGTCTAATGGCTTCCTCCACCAGCCGCGAAGCGGCGACACATTGTAGGCCGGGGCGTCAGCCCCGGTTCCGGGCGATGCCATCCCATGAGCACCCTCGGTGCGGCACATCCACACTTGCGTCAAGACGATGAAGCCGCTGGACGGCGGTGTTTGCCCCCAATATGGGGGCAAGCACCGCCGCGTACCCGCGCAGAAAACCGGGGACTGGCATCCCGCTGCCTGTCCCGTTTTCTGCGTAGGGGCGGCACCTCCTTCTCCGCCAGCCTCCACCAGCCGCGAAGCGGCGACACATTGTAGGCCGGGGCGTCAGCCCCGGTACAGCGGGATGCCACGCGGAAAACCCCGTAGGGGCGACACCTCCGGGTTATTCGCCGCCGCCTCCGTGTGCCGCCCCTACGGGGCTTGGCCGATGATGTGAACGGGTTCCCGGCCCTGACGGGCCGGGCTAAAATGGGTCGGCCCTCCGGGCCTTGGGATCGAAGGAGTAAACATTTTTTGACAGGATTTACAGGATGGACGGGATGAAGGCTGGTTTTGAGCGCTATCCTGTTTATCCTGTTTATCCCGTCAAAAACTCCCCTGCTTTCCCCCCAGCCGCAACGCCCCAGAAATAATGTTTCGCAATCACTTCCTCTCATCAGCCGCAACGCGGCGAAAGACTATAGCCAGGGGCAACGCCCCTGGAACCATGCCGCCCAACCGCCCAAGCCCTGAAGGGGCGGAATAGATTTCGCGCCCGCTGTTTTCTTATGTCGCCCCTACAGGGCTTCCGGTGTTTAGCCGATGGTAACTTGGGGCGTTGCCCACAAGCTGGCAGTATGACGCCGCGTTGCGGCTCCGAATGTGGCACGGGTTTTCCCGTGCTCGTGCTCATACTCGTACTCGAAATGTGGCACGGGCATCCTTCCCGTGATTAAAACGTAGCACGGCTGTCCCAGCCGTGAATAAAAAAGGTGCGGCACGGGCCGGAAGCCCGTGCCCATCCGGATTGCGAACACGGGCGGGACGCCCGTGCCACGGAAAGCGGCGTGGTGCCGTTGTGTCGTTGTGGTACGTTTCGAGTACGAATACGAGCACGAGGCCGGGGGATTGACTGATAGCTGACGGCTGATGGCTGATAGCTTTTTCGAGCACGAGCACGAGCAAGGGTTGCTCCCTCGCTCCCGCGCTCCCATGCGCCCAAGGCGATGGCTCAGGCGCCTTGTTTGAGGAAGGCGAGGATGGCTCGGCTGATGGCCCCGGCGAGGGTGTTCTGGTAGTCGGAGCGGAACAGGCGGGCGGCCTCGTCGGGGTTGGTGAGGAAGCCCATCTCGATCAGCACGGCGGGGGCGATCGAGCGCCGGAGCACGCGCATCTTGCCCAGCCGCGTCCCGCGGTCCGAGGCGTTGGTTGCCCGGCCCAGCTCCGTGCGGATGAGTGAGGCCAGGCGATGGCTGCGTCGGCGGTTCTGTACCAGTGTGGTTTGCAGGGCGGCAAAGCTCAGGTTCGATTCGCCCTGGACCAGGCCGGCCCGTGAGGCATCGGTATAGTCCGTATGGCAAATCCAGGCCGCAAAACCGGAGATCGAGCGGTCTTGGATGGCGTCGGCATGGAGCGAGACGAACAGGTCGGCCTCCAGGCGGTTGCCGACGGCGGGCCGGTCGTTAAGGTCCACGAAGGCATCGGCGGTGCGGGTCATTGTCACGCGGACGCCGGCGTCGCGAAGGTGTTTGGCAACGAGGTGGGCGACGGCGAGGTTGACGGTTTTTTCATAGCCGCCGTGGCCGGCGATGGCTCCGGGGTCTCGTCCGCCGTGGCCGGGGTCGAGCACCACGTGGCCCTGGACCGAGGGTTCGGGCGCGGGCGGCAGGGGTTCGGGGGTTGGCTGGGGCCGGGGAGCGCCCAGCAGGGCCTTGCAGCGGGCCAGAAAATCGGGCGGCACACTCACCCGGTCGCCCCGGACCGCGACCCGGTGGCCGGAGAAGTGGATCGACTCGCCGATGAGAATCCCGCGCATCCTGGGATTGAACACCACCGCTCCGCTGTCGCCGGAGAGCATCACCATCGAGCTCCCTTGCGGATACGAGACGGTCAGGCCTAGCGTCCTGGCCAACTCATTGATATTAAGCCAGTTAACCGAGACCGAGGGCTGTACCGGTTTGGGCCCGCCGGCGCAGCCGGCCAGAGCGGCAGCCAGCATCAGGGACACCAGGCAAACGTGAAAGCAACGTCGAGAAATCATAACCTCTCCCGAAATATCAGGCCGGTTCACTTGACAGAAGCCGCCCGTCTATTATCCAGGGCAGTCCCCCGCCATTCAAACACTATTTCGCTATTATCGGCTTGACGATTAAAAAATCCGGTTCTGTTCTGGAAAAATTGCCAAAGATTGGTAGAATGTGCCCGCCGAAGAGCCGTTATTGTGGGCTGAAGTCGCAGATAACAATAGAGGAGATCAGCATGGCCGAAAGCCGTAACGTTCCGCTGGATCAGATCAAGCCGATCGCAGACCGGATGCGTAAATTGTCCATCGAGACCACCACCGCCTCGGAGTCGGGCCACCCGACCTCCTGCATGTCGGCGGCGGATATTGTCGCGGTGTTGTTCTTCCGCACGATGCGCTTCAACGCCGCCAACCCCATCTCGCCGGACAGCGACAAGTTCCTGCTCTCCAAGGGCCACGCCGCGCCGCTGCTGTGGGCCGCCTATGTCGAGACCGGAACGCTCTCGCGGGACGAGGCGATGACGCTTCGCCGGATTGACAGCCGCATCGAGGGCCACCCCACGCCGCGTTACCCCTACGTCCAGATCGCCACCGGCTCGCTCGGCCAGGGCCTCTCCGCCGGGGCCGGCATCGCTATGGCGATGAAGAAGGACCGCTCCGGCCGCCGCTGCTTTGTGATGCTGGGCGACGGCGAGGTGGCTGAGGGCGCGGTCTGGGAGGCGGCGGCCTTCGCCTCGCACTACCACCTCGACAACCTGGTGGCCATCGTGGACGTCAACCGCCTGGGCCAGAGCGAGGCGACGATGCTGGGCCACGACGTCGAGGCCCACGCCAAGCGGTTCGAGGCCTTCGGATGGAACGCCATCCGGGTGAACGGGCACGATATCAACGCGGTCGATCAGGCGCTCCAGCAGGCCTGCGTCGCCGACGGCAAGCCCGCCGTGCTCATCGCCAAGACCTACAAGGGCTTCGGCGTCTCCTTCCTCAAGGATCAAGACGGCCACCACGGCAAGCCGCTCTCGCCCGACGAGGCCGCCCAAGCCATCGCCGAGCTGGATATCGTCGAGGCCACCCCGCCCACGGTCGAGCTGACCGAGAACCCGCCGCTGAAGGTGGACCTGACCGGCATCGAGCCGCCCGCCTACAAGAAGGGCGAGAAGCTGGCCACCCGCAACGCCTACGGCACCGCGCTGATCAAGCTGGGCAAGGTCTGCCCGCAAGTCGCCGCGTTGGATGGCGACGTGAAGAATTCGACCTTCGCCATCGACTTCGCCAAGGCCTGCCCGGACCGCTATGTGGAGTGTTTCATCGCCGAGCAGAACATGGTCGGCGTGGCGATGGGCTTCGCCGCCCAGGGCCGCATCCCCTTCGTCTCGTCGTTCGGAGCGTTC
>CAZBCO010000007.1:0-3364 GCA_964490295.1 uncultured Planctomycetota bacterium | reverse complement strand
TGTGGCCGGCGATCAAGGCCGCAAGGCTCAACCCCATCGAGGCGTTGCGCTATGAGTGACCTGCTGGTTGCCCAATCTCTGGTCAAGTCCTACCGCGAGGGCGGCAAGCCCCTGGTGGTGATCGACCGCTTGGATATGACCGTGCGCCAGGGCGAGATGCTCGCCATTATCGGCCCGTCGGGCGTGGGCAAGAGCACGCTGCTGCATATTATGGGCCTGCTCGATACCCCGACGCGCGGCGAGGTCTATTACCGCGAGACCAGTATCGGCCATGCGTCCGCACGCGCACGGGCACAGCTCCGTAACTCCGACTTCGGGTTCGTCTTTCAGTTCTACCATCTGCTTCCGGATTTGACCGCTCTGGACAACGTGTTGCTGCCGCTGATGGTCAAGTCCAACTGGCTGGCTTGGCAGGCACGGCGCGGGGCGAGCCGCAACCGGGCCAAAGACCTGCTCGCCGAGGTCGGCCTCACCCAACGGGCCACCCACAAGCCCGGCAAGCTCTCCGGCGGCGAGAAGCAGCGCGTGGCCATTGCCCGCGCCCTGATCAATGAACCCAAGATTGTGTTCTGCGACGAGCCGACCGGCAACCTCGACGAACATACCAGCGCACAAATCCATGACTTGTTGTGGACAATTAACGCGAAAACAGGTACAACATTTGTTATTGTCACCCACGACGAAGAACTCGCGGCGCGGTGTTCGCGCACCGCGAGGATGCACGAGGGACGTATTTCCGACATCGTGGAGAACCGCCAGTGAGGAGGGATCGATGAGCTTGAAAATCTATATCGACGGTCAGTTGCTTAACCAGGAAGACGCCAAGGTCTCGGTGTTCGACCATTGCCTGCTCTATGGTGACGGCGTGTTCGAGGGCATCCGGGCCTACAACGGCAAAATCTTCCGCGAGCAAGAGCATATCGACCGTCTCTACAAGTCCGCCAAGTCGGTGATGATCGACATCCCGATGGCTCCCGACGAGTTCATCAAGGCGATCTACGACACCATGGCCGCGAACGACCTGACCGGCGACTGTTATATCCGCGCGGTGGTGACGCGCGGGGTGGGGGACTTGGGGCTGGACCCGCGCAAGTGCCCCAAGCCCACCGTGATTATCATCGCCGCGACCATCCAGCTCTATCCCGAAGAGTTCTATCAGAAGGGGCTGGACGTGATTACCGCCGCGACCCGCCGCATCCCCGGCGACGCGCTCAGCCCGCAGGTCAAGTCCTGCAACTACCTGAACAATATCCTCGCCAAAATCGAGGGCATTCGCGCCGGCTGTATTGAGGCGATCATGCTCAACCACAAGGGCGAAGTCGCCGAGTGTACCGGCGACAACATCTTCATCCTCTCCGGTGGCGTGCTCAAGACCCCGCCGGTTGAGTCCGGTGTGCTCGAAGGCATCACCCGCGGCGTGGTGATGGAGATCGCACGGGAGATGGGCATCGAGGTGCGAGAGTGCCCGCTCACCCGGCACGATGTGTATGTTTGCGACGAGTGCTTCCTTACCGGGACCGCCGCCGAAGTCATCCCGGTGGTCAAGATTGACGGCCGCGAAATCAGCGGCGGTAAGGCCGGGACAATGACGCTCAAGCTGCTGGCCAAGTTCCGTGAACTCACCCAGAAGGGGTAAACGGCAACAGAGGGGACGGATAGGAAAGGGTACCGTATGCCGATCTTAACCATCAGCACTGGGCCGGCTCGTGGCCGGGTCTTCCGGCTGGCCGACGACGCTCAGTCCATCGGGCGCGAGGGCGATGTCCAGATTCTCGACACCTCGGCCAGCCGCAAGCACGCCGAGGTCTTCTCGCTTGGCGGCATGTATTTCATCCGCGACTTGGCCAGCCGCAACGGCACCTTTGTCAACGATTCGCGCATCACCGAAGAGACCCCTCTGCGGCCGGGCGACCGCATACGCATCGGGTCCTCCACCTTGATGTTCACCTCCGGCGACGAGGCCGCTGATGCCGTGGAGTTCATCCAGGACGCCAGGCCAGGCAACAGCACCGTGGAAATCCGCCTGGGCGAGCGAGCCGCCGTGATGGTCGCCGGCCCGCGAGACGGCTCGACCATGGACCGGCTGTTTACCATGTACGAGGTCTCCCGCGCTCTCGGCAGTGAGAACACGCTGCAAGGCGTGATCGATAAAGTGCTCACCGTCGCCACGGCCGCGGTCAAGCCGACCTACTGTTATATCTTTATTCGGGACGAGGCCACCGGGCATCTGGCCCCGCGCGCCTGGCGCGACCCTCAGCGGCTCAAGCGCCGCGAGATCAGCCGCTCCATCGTCACCCGCGCGATGCGGCTGCGCCATTCCATCCTCACCGCCGACGCCGGCTCGGACAAGCGCTTCGAGCAGAGCGAAAGCGTGGTCATCGGCGAAATCCGTTCGGTCATCTGCGCCCCGCTCATCGCCCGGAACCAGATCAACGGCGTGCTTTACATCGGGCGGGATACCGGGGCCAAGCCGTTTGATAACGCGGACCTCGAACTCGCCACGGCGGTCGCCTTCCAGGCCGGAATTGCCTTGGAGAACGTCGCGGCGCACAAGGATCATCGCAACGAAATGGCCGCGATGATCAAGGGCTTGATCGGAGCGGCTGATCTGCGGGCCTTGGGCATGCGCGGGCACAGCGAGCGCGTCTCCGCGTATGCAGGGGCCATCGCCGAGCGCCTCGGCCTGTCGAACCAGGAGTGTGACGACGTGGTGATGGCCGCCCTGTTGCACGACGTGGGCAAGGTCGATATCACCGAACACAGCCGCATGGCGGTCAGTGCGGCGTTGGGCATCTCGGCACAACAGCAGTATTGCCACGCTTTCCTCGGTGCCAAATTGCTGGAGGGCATCCCGGCCATGGCGCGTGTCGTGCCCGGTGTCAAAGGGCACCACGAGCGCCTGGACGGTTTCGGCGGCCCCGAAGGGCTTTCCGGCGAGACCATCCCGCTTATCGCGCGGATCGTGGCTGTGGCCAATCGCTTCGATCATCTGGCCACGGACCCGGTGAGCGGCAGTCAACCACTGCCCATCAGCGAGGCATTGGAGGCCATTGAGCAGCCGGGCGAAGGTCTTGACGACGCCGTGGTGCAGGCGTTGATCAAAGCTCAAACTACCGGCGACGGCATCTCATTGCCCAAGCTCGTGTTGCAGGACTACTGTTAACCCCAACCCCGATTACCGAGTCAGCCTATGGCCTCCGCAGATCCGCGCCAATATCTTGTCTCGTTTGACAGCACCTCGTTGCCGCAGCGGTTCGCCGACGTGTTGGTCATCGGCTCCGGCGTGGCGGGCTTGCGCGCTGCCATCGAGATCGGCCCGAAGGCCGACGTGATTGTAGTCACCAAAGATGAGTTGAAGGACAGC
>CAZBCO010000006.1:0-3336 GCA_964490295.1 uncultured Planctomycetota bacterium | reverse complement strand
GAGCTGGCGAGCAGCGTGAGGCTGGGTGCGGCAGGGGCTGTGGTGTCCGAGCCTGCGCCGCCGACGGTCAGCTCCAGGGACGAGCCGTTAATAGCCAGGGTGACGGCTCGGCCGCCGATGGTGCCAGTTGTCTCTCCGAGCGAGCCTTCCACCATCGAAGGAAGGCCGCTCACCAGCGTGTAGGTGCCGGCCCCGAACCCGGCCAGTTGATTGAAGTCGAAGTGGCGGAACGCCAAACCGGCCAGGTTCACCGTGGAAAGGCCCGAAAATGCCAGCACGTCACTGCTACCGGGTGCCGCGAGATCAAACTTCAAGCCGCCCGTCGCAAGGTGGGCAAAGGTGAAGCCGGTGGCGCCATCTGCGGGTTGGTTCGACGTGTTGGTGCCGATCGAATCGGCGATCGTCAGCGTGCCGATGGTGCCATCCGTTCCCGGCGTGATGCCGGTCGCGGTCGGGGTAAGGGTGTTGGAGGAGCCGTTTCGTTCTCCGCGCACCGTGCCCGAACCCGTGATTTCACCGAAGGCGGCCGTGCCCGTGGCAGGGATGGATCCGGCTGCGGTGTAGTTGAAGGGATTCATCACGCTCAGCACCGTGCCGGGAGCGAGATTGAAGACGGCACTGCCGACATTGATGGTGCGGGTGGTGTCGGAGTTACCTCCGACCGTAATCAAGGCCAGCTGGCCGGCATCGACATTCACCGTGCCAGTGAGGTTCACTACGGCCGTGGCGCCTGCGGTGGTCTGAGCCTGGGCCGTGAGCCGCAGGGTGCCTTCGCCCTTCTTGGTGAAGCCGTTAAGATTGAGCGTGGTGGTGGTGGCGGTGCTCGCCAGCGCACGGATATTTAGGTCGCTGAGGAAAACACCGCGGTCATCGATCGTAACGACCGCACCGGCTCCGAACGTGATGGTGCGGCTTTCATTAATGGCTAACACGGGCCCTGCAAAGCCCGACGTCGAGTTGCCGAGGCCCTTCACTTCCAAGCCTCCGAGATTCAGGTCGGTGGCGAGGGTTAGCGTGCCCGGCCCTCCGCTATTGCCGACGAAGTCCAGGATCGCGCTGTTCGGCGTGCTAGCGTCATTTACCCAGGCGATGGGATCCGCGACGCCGGTGGCATCGGTCGTCCAATTTGCAGCGGTGGTGTCCCAAGTGCCCAAGGCGGTGCCGAAACCGGCGGTGGTGTCGTTGGTGTCCCGGATATAGGTTGTCTGGGCAACAGCGGCCGGCGCGGCCGCGAGCAAGGCGAGCAGCATGCCCATGGCGGTGCCGACGGTGAGCAGCCCGATTGAGGGGTGGCTTTTACGTTTCATGTTGCTGGTTGGCTAACGGAGAAAAAGGGGGCAGGCGTGGATGGGGTAAGCGTTGCCTCAAAAGCCGCGGTGAATACCGGGCGGTTATGGATTCTTCTTCTTGGCAGCGCTTTCATGTTCTCCTCTTTTATTCGCCCGGGAGTATTGTTTTTAAAAAGTTTGTTGAATTAATCGGTAAAACCTCTGCCTTGTCATTTTCGGGTGAGAGTTCGTATGCGTTCCGTCATCAATCACTCTCAACTGACGATCGAATTCGCTCACGGGAACGTTAAGACTCCAAGTATTCCAAGTCGCCAGATCCTCGCTGGATTGCACCAGGTAATTTTTTCCGGCTTTAAGTGCGAAGGTCAGAACTGCGTTGCCAGTCTCGATGTCTATACTGATAAGTGTTTCGGCAATGAAAACTTCGTGGCTAAAGGGGGCGGCGGGGAGCCCTGCGCTGTTGATGAGATTGATGTCTGGAAGGTTCTCGGCCGCGTAGCGGATGCGAACGGGAGTGGCCCCGGATTCAGGTGCAGTGAGTGTGACTGTGTCCGGTCCGGTCAAGCGGGCTTCGGCGCTCAGGGTCGCGCCCGTCTCCGTTTCGAAGACGAAGCCCTTGACGGTATCGCCTGCGCTCAGGCGGAGACCTTCGCCGGTCTGTGAGAAGGTCAAAAGGAAGCTCTCGCCCCGTTGCGAAACGCTTTGCAGCAGGGGGCCGGTGGCCACCCCGGCTTGGCCGTAGGCAAGGCTGAGTGCCAGGCGGGTGACACGCTCGGCGACCGGTTCTTTGTCGCGGGGGTGGATGTCATTCGGGTCGCCCAGGTCGATGGTGGTGACAAGACCGGTGTGCGGGTCTTCCTGTGCAACCTCAAATTGCTTCTCCCGCACCATGGGCCAATCGTTGTGGATACCGGGGAGGAACCGGGGGAGTTGGACGATGATAAAGGGGAGCTCGGGCGTGTTCCAAGCTTCGCGCCAGGAAGTGAGAAGCCCGCGGAGGATATCGTCGTAGTATGGCGCGCGGGACTTCTGGGTATTTCCCTCACCCTGATACCAGACGACGCCACGAGCGGCAAAGGGTGCGACCGGAGCGATGCGCCCATTGAACTGGGCGTAGGGCCGCTGAAAATGGTTTGGCCCCATGGGGCCGTTGCGCACGAAGAAACTGGGTTGCGGTGGGACTGTGCCAGCCGCAAGTGCCGCTGCGACTTCGGCGTCATGGATGGCCTTCTCCGCTTCCCAGCGCTCCGTTTCCTGTGGCAGCACTTCGAGGGCGGCCTGATATTCATCAAGGCGGGGCTGGGCTTCGGGGATGGCTTCGAGAACCTCCCGGGGCACCCAGCTTTCGCCATAGGTGCCGCTCACCGCGGTCTGGACGAGCCCCACGGGGACCTGGAACTGGTGATAGAGGGCTTCGGCAAACCAGAAGCCAATGGCCGAGGTGTTGCCGGCGTTCTGGGGGGTGCAGACGGTCCATTTTGCGCCGGAGGCCGCGTCGCGGGCCGGTTCGTTCGGCAGTTGCGAGCCGGGGTCGAAAACCCGCAGCCAGGGGTAGTTGGCCTGCGTCGCGGCGGCCTCGCCTCCGTCGGACGACTTCAGAAACCAGGCCATGTTGGACTGGCCGCCGAGGACCCACACCTCCCCCACCAAAAGGTCTTCGACTACTTGGAGCGTCTCGCCTGATGCGCCGGTCAAGATGAGCCGCTCGGGCTCAAAGGAAGCCTCGAGAGGCTCGAGTTCGATTTGCCAGGATCCGCCTGGGTCGGCGACGGTAGCGACGCTCTGGTTGCCAAAACGGACGGTCAGCTGTTGCCCGGGCGGGGCAAAGCCCCAGATCGGCAGTTTCTTACCCCTCTGCAGGACTGCGTTGTCTCTGAAGATTCGGGCGAAAGCGGGCGTTTGGGAGTTGGCGACGCTGACGGTGACGGTGCGGGTGGCCAGGGCGGTATTTCCGGCGGCGTCGGTCGCGCGGTAAGTGACCGTGTAAACGCCGGGGGTGGAGGTGTCCACCGGGTTGACGGTTACGACGGCGACCGCGCCCCCCTCG
>CAZBCO010000005.1:0-7360 GCA_964490295.1 uncultured Planctomycetota bacterium | reverse complement strand
GCCCTGGCTGACGAAGCGGCCCTCGAACTCGTCGGAGAAGCGGACGTAGAGGAGGTCGACGTCGGAGAGCGACGATTCGCCCAGCACCACGGCAAGCTCTTTGGCGCTCTTGCCGCGGGAATAGGCGGCGTAGAGCTGGTTCATCAGCTCGGCGTGGTCTTCGCGGGTCTTGCCCTCGCCGATGCCCTTGTCCTTGAGGCGCGAGAGCGAGGGGAGCACGTTGACCGGGGGATAGACGCCTTCGCTGTGCAGCGGGCGGTCGAGCAGAATCTGGCCCTCGGTGATGTAACCGGTGAGGTCGGGCACCGGGTTGGTCTTGTCGTCGTCGGGCATCGAGAGGATGGGAATCTGGGTGATGGAGCCTTTCTTGCCCCGGATGCGGCCGGCGCGTTCGTAAATCTGGGAGAGGTCGGTGTACATGTAGCCGGGGTAGCCTCGGCGTCCGGGGACCTCTTTGCGCGCGGCGGAGATTTCGCGGAGGGCGTCGCAGTAGTTGGTCATGTCGGTGAGGATCACCAGCACGTGCATTTCAAGCTCGAAGGCGAGGTATTCGGCGGTGGTGAGGGCGACGCGCGGGGCAGCGATGCGCTCGATCACCGGGTCGTCGGCCAGGTTGATGAACAGCACGGCCCGCTCGATGGCCCCGGTGCGGCGGAAGTCGTCGATGAAATACTCGGACTCCTCGAAGGGGATGCCCATCGCGCAGAAGACCACGGCGAAGCCCTCGTCGGAGCCGCGCACCCTGGCCTGACGGGCGATCTGGGCGCCGATGATCGGGTGGGGCAGGCCGGAGCCGCTGAACACCGGGAGCTTCTGGCCGCGCACCAGGGTGTTCATCACGTCGATGGTGGAGATACCGGTCTGGATAAACTCGTTGGGATAGTCGCGGGCGCAGGGGTTGATCGGGTTGCCGTTGATGTCGACGGTCTTGTCGGGGAGGACCTCCGGGCCGCCGTCGATGGGCCGGCCCATGCCGTCGAAGGTGCGGCCGACCATGTCCGGCGAGAGGCCGATCTCCTGGCCTTTGCCGAGGAAGCGCAGCTTGACGCGCCCCGGCGCGATGCCGCGGGTGCCCTCGAACAACTGCACCAGCGCGGTGTCGGTGGTCACTTCCAGCACGCGGGCCAGCCGCTTGCCGCCGTCGGCCATCTGCACCTCGGCCAGCTCGCCGTAGTTGACGCCTTCCACCGCGTCGACCAACATCAGGGGGCCGACAATGTCTCGTACCGTTTTGTATTCTTTGGCCACGTTTTTACCTCAACTGGGTTGGCTCGCCACACACGGCCGCGGGGTCACGAAGCGTCGGGCTTCGCGACGGCGTCGTCGGTCGGGTGGTCGGCCTGGGTTGCTTCGTCGTCCGCAGGCTCTCGGTCATTGTCCGAGGCCTCTTCCGGTTCCTGCTGCTGTTGCGCTGCGTCGCTGTCCGGCTCGGCATCGCTGTCCGGCTCCTCGGCCCCGGTCAGGGCGGCGACCTGGCTGTCGATGTCTTTCAAGATGCTGTCGAACTGCTCCAGCTCTTCCTCCGGGATGAGCTTCGAGCGGGCGATCCGGTCGAGCACATCGAGGGCGGTGAGCGCGGTGATATCGGCGCCGGCGTCGAGCGCGGCGCGGGCCTGGTGATGGTAGTGGACGATCGCGTCGAGCATGCGGAATTGCTTTTCGAGCGAGGTGTAGGTGTCCACGTCCATAAAGGCGTTCTGGTGCAGGAAGTCCTCGCGGATCATCTTCGCGGTCTGCATCGTCAGGCGGTCGGCCTCGGAGAGGGCTTCCATGCCGACGAGGCGGACGATTTCTTCGAGTTCCGCCTCGCGTTGGAGCAGGCCGCTGGCCTCGGTGCGGTTCTTCTGCCAGGCGGGGCCGATGCTCTCGTTGACGTACTGGTCGATCTCGCGGCGGTAGAGCGAGTAGCTGGTGAGCCAGTTGATCGCGGGGAAGTGGCGCTGCGAGGCGAGCTTTTCGTCGAGGCCCCAGAAGACGCGGACCACGCGGAGGGTGGCCTGCACCACCGGCTCGGAGAGGTCGCCGCCCGGCGGGCTGACCGCGCCGATGAGGCTGACGCTGCCCTCGCGCTGCTCGCTACCCAGGCAGACCACGTGGCCGGCCCGCTCGTAGAATCCGGCGATCCGGCTGCCGAGGTAGGCGGGGTAGCCCTCCTCGCCGGGCATCTCTTCGAGCCGCCCGGAAATCTCGCGGATGGCCTCGGCCCAACGCGAGGTCGAGTCGGCCATCACCGCCACGTTGTAGCCCATATCGCGGAAATACTCGGCCATGGTGATGCCGGTGAACACGCTGGCCTCGCGGGCCGCCACCGGCATGTTGCTGGTGTTGGCCACCAGCACGGTGCGCTCGAACAGCGGCCGCCCGGTGTTGGGGTCGGTCAGCTCGGGGAATTCCAGCAGCACGTCGGTCATCTCGTTGCCGCGCTCGCCGCAGCCCACATAGACGATCAGGTCGGCGTTGGCCCACTTGGCGAGCTGGTGCTGCACCACGGTCTTGCCGGAGCCGAACGGGCCGGGCACGCAGGCGGTGCCGCCCTTGGCGATGGGGAACATCGAGTCGAGCACGCGCTGCCCGGTAATCAACGGCTCGCTGGGCAGCTTGCGCCCGGCGACCAGGCGCGGCTCGCGCACCGGCCAGCGCTGCAGCATCGTCAGCTCAACCTCGCCGTCCTCGGTCTCCAGCACGGCGACGGTATCGACCACGGTCGCCTCTTTCGCTTCAATCGTCTTGATGCGGCCGCGGCGGCCCGGCGGCACCATAATCTTGTGGACGATGGCCTGGGTCTCTTCGACGTGGCCGATCACATCGCCGCCGACCACCTCGGCCCCCGGCTCGACATCCGGCTCGAACTTCCAGACCTTCTCGCGGTCGAGCTGCGGCACGTCGATGCCGCGCTTGATGAAGTGGCCCGACGCGTTCATGATATGTTCCAGCGGGCGCTGCACGCCGTCGAAGATGGTCCCGATCATGCCGGGGCCCAGCTCCACGGTCAGCGGCATGCCGGTACGCTCCACCGGGTCGCCGGGGCCGATCCCCTCGGTCTCTTCATAGACCTGGATGGCCAGCTCGCCGCTGCGCATCTCGATCACCTCGCCGAAGAGGCGCTCCTCGCCGACGCGCACCACCTCGTGCATCTGTGTGCCCGGCAGGTCCACGGCCACCACCAGCGGCCCCGACACCCGCACAATCTTGCCAATCGTTTTCTCTGACATAACGTCCGTCCTTCTGTCGCGGACTGGTTCATTCACCGCAGAGGTCGCAGAGAACGCAGAGGGCTATTCCTGAAGCCCGCAAACCAGTCTGTTCACACCTCGTTTCAAAAGCGTCACATTAAAATTGATCAACAGACCAATTGGGTATCCCTACAATTTCAAGTACGAGAGCACTTGGGCCTTGTGAATCGGTTCGATCTTATCCACCGCCTTCAATTCAACCACCACACAGTTTTCAACAAGCAAGTCTATTCGATACCCGGCGTCCAGTTGGACATCCCTGTATTTTACCGGCAGGGCCTTCTGCTGTTCGACGCGTAAGCCACGTTCTCTCAACTCATAGGCAAGGCAGGCCTCATATGTCGCTTCCAACAGTCCCGGGCCAAGTTCCCGATGCACCTCCATTGCCGCGCCGATAATCCTCTCGGTAATCTCGTTAACTCTATCCACCCTCTGCGTCCTCTGCGTTCTCTGCGGTGAGTCCCTCCGCCTCGACGGACGAGAGGAGGTCCACGCCGGCAGCGTGCTCGATGGCGAGGCGCGTGATCTCATAGGCGACGCCCCGGGCCTCCGGGCCGTCGGGCACAAACAACACCGTGACCGGCGATTGCAGATAGACCTGCTCAAAGGCCTCGCGGCGGTCCTCCGGCAGGCAGGATTCGCCGCAGACAATCAGGCCGACGGACGTATCGCCCAGCAGGCCCTCGATGGTGTCCGCAAAATCCTCCGGGCCGACCTCCAGCCGCTCGAAGCCCAGCGCCCCGAACGCCACGGTGAATCGCTCCGGCCCGATGGCAATCATTCGGCTCATGCCACACCTCGCAAGGCTTGGGCCACCAGCTCCGGCCGGATGCGGCCGGCGAAGCCGCCCAGCGCGGCCCGCAGGTTGCGGTTCTCGCGGAACAGGCGCCAGAGGTAGCCAAACACGCGGCCCGCTCCGAAGCCGTCGTACCGCGAGGCCTCCAGCGTCGCCTCCAGCTCGGCGTCAAACCGGTTGGCCAGCTCCTGGACCGCCCGCGCTCCGCTCGCCAGGTCCACGCCGCCCAGCCACTCGGCCGGGAGCAGATCGGCCAAGGCCCGTGCGAAGCCGTCCGCCTCGGCGTCGGCCAGCGTTCCCAGCTCCGGCAGGTTCGGCAGCCGGCTCACGATATAGTCCCGAAGGTCCGCGGCGTCCACCCCGGCCATCCGGGCGCGGAGCACGGCTTCGATGGCCGCCAGGCGTTGCCGTTTGGCCGCCCAGCGCTCCACGGAGGCCGATCCCAGCGGGCGGACCAGTGCGGGCATCCACGCCAGCGCCGCCCCGTCAGCCATCAGGTCCACGATGTCGGGCCGAACGGCATCCCCGGACGCCGCGCGCCGGGCGACGCGACCGGCCAGGTCGGCGAGCGGCTCCCGGGCCGCGAGCGCCTCGGCGAGGCCCTCGTCGGGCAGGGACGACAACGCCACCGGCTGCCGCTCAATGTCGCAGTGGACCGACTTCAGATAGTTGCCCGCATCGCGGAAATCGTAGTCGATCAGCAGCACATCGGCGACGTGCTGCGTGGGGCAATCCCGGGCGAAGCGCCGCACGTAGGTGATCAAGGCCTGCTCCAGCGCCGCAGCGGCCCGCATCGGGTCGTCGGAGCCGTTCAGTTGCAGGTCGGCGTAGATCGGGCATCGCCGCACACGAGTCAGCAGGTCGTCGGCGCTTGCGGCCTCACGGATGGCGTCCGGCGTCAGGAGAAACGTCTCCAGCACCGCCACAATTCCGCTCGCATAACACCAGTCCGTCGCTTCCATCAGCTCATCCTCTTACTCGTACTCGTGCTCGTGCTCGTGCTCGCGCCCGCATCCATATTCGCCCTCGTCCTCGCCCACACGCTCCGGGGCCAGCTTCCTGATCAGCCCGACGAGCATCGACACGATAGCCTTCAGATGCTGTCGGCCCTCGACCACCACGTTGTCGCTGGTCGCCCCTTTGGCGACCAGAATGTCGAGACACGCGGCACATTCCAAGGCCGAGCCTCGCGCGATATCCAAGAACCGGCAGCGGTCGCGATGGCTGAACTTGCCATTGCCCTCGGCGATGTTCAGCGCGATCGAGGTCGCCGCCCGGTCAAGCTGACGGCAAACCGCAGACACGGCAGGCAACGTGCCCAGCAAGGCATCGGCCCAACCGGCAAAAGCAACCGCCCGACGGTAAACATCCAACTTCTCGTGGTCGAACGTCGCGTTCATTCAACCGCTCCGTTTCAGACTTCTGTTCCTGCTCGCGGTCGAGTACGAGCACGAGCAGGAGCACGAGCACGAGTAAAAGGCCGACACGAGGGTCAGCTCGGTTCGGCGGTCTTGTGGTCCAGCGCGCGCCGGGCCAGCTCCGGCAGCAGCTTGGCTCGAATTTCGGCGAGCTGGACGTCGAGCGAGAGGTTGAGGTCGATCTTCTCGCCCTTGACCTCAAACCCGCCCCGGAGCGGCGCGGTCTCGTCCGCCACGCTCAAGCCCTTGGCCTGGCTGTCCTTCAACAGTTTGCGGATGGCATCCCGGTCGGCCTCGGCGGCCAGGATGCTGCCCTGCACCTTGGCGGCCGCTTGGACCTGGGCGACCAGCCACTGGTGATAGGCTCCGCTCCGGTCGCCGATGAAGCGTTCGACCGCGGCCTCGAAGGCCTCGTTGAGCAGCGCGGAGCGCTCGGCGAGCAGGGCCAGCCGGTTCTCGTTGCGCTTCGCGGTGGCCTGCTGCTCCAGGCGGCGTTGGGCCTGGTCCTCGGCGTCGGCGATGGCCTGGCTGGCTCGCTCGGCCTGTTCCGTCCGGGCCTGAGCGAGCTGCTCGTCGGCCTGCCGTCGTGCCTCGGCGAGCAGATGCTCGGCCTCGGCCTGCGCGGATTCGAGGATGCGCCGCTCGATGTTTTCCATCGCCATCTTATTGAGCTCCGGTCTCGACCGCCGCCTTGATCACCGGGGCGATGGTCTGGAGGTTGGCAATCCAGTTGATCAGCAGAATCGCGGTGAGCAGGGCGACCACGGCGTAGGTCTCGACCAGCGCGGGGTAGAGAATGGAGCGTCCGCCCTCTTCGGGCCGCTTGGCGGTCAGGCTGATGGAGGCCGCGGCCGCTTCGCCCTGGCTGATCGCGCTGCGCCACAGCACGCCGCCGGTGCAGATGCCGACGAACATCAGGGCCACGCCGATGGTCGGGGTGATAACCACTTCGCCGGCCATCAGGCCCGCGGAGCTGGCGATCATGAAGGCGCAGATGAACCCGTAGAAGCCCTGGGTGCCCGGCAAGGCGATCAACACCAGCAGCTTGCCGAACAGCTCCGGCTTCTCGGACATCACGCCCGCGCCCTGCATCGCCGCGGTGCGAATCCCGCGGGCCGACCCGATGCCGCCCAGCATCACGGCCATCGCCGCGCCAATCACCGCCCACGCCACGCCCGTCTCCAGAAAATGACGATACAACAACTCTTCCATCGCTTGTCCCTTCCTTCCTAAGAAAGCCCACGCTCCGCACCCGGCCCACCGGGCGCTCAGTCCTCGGTAATCCGTACCTGCTTCGGCGCGCCCAGGGGAGCAAACGGCCGGGCGCCGCCATCATAGAACTTGGTGAAGAACTCGACAAAAATCAACCGGGCGGAATGCACAAACGCGCCCAGGATACTGATCAGGAAATTGCCGGTGTGCCCGAACACCACGATGACCAGGAAGACCAATAGCCCGATCGCCCCCCACGAGAGGGTCAGGCCCGCGATCATGTTCGCCGACTGCCCCACAATCACCGTGGTCAGCCCCAACGCCAACAGCCGCGAATACGAGAGCGTGTCGCCGATGAACGAAGTCGTCCCATACGACCCCAGGATGCCGTACAGGCTCACCACCCCGGTAATCGCCTTGCCCAGGAAGGTCGTCTCTTTGCGGCCCTGCGTCAACACCAGGCCGACGCCGCCTACCGTGATCATCCCCAACGCCAGGCGGCTCCATATCGCCGACCCGCCCATCTGCGAGTTCAGAAGCAGCAGCACCAGGCCCGGCAGGAAAATCAGCCATAGCCCGCCGTCGAACACCGCTCCGGCCAGGTCGCCCTTGCGCAGGTTGCGATACATCAACAGCACCAGCGCATAGAACTGATTGAACATCCCCAACCCCAGGGCCACCACCAGCGCGATGACCGGCTT
>CAZBCO010000004.1:0-3546 GCA_964490295.1 uncultured Planctomycetota bacterium | reverse complement strand
AAACGATAACCACAGCGGCCATCGAGTTCCCCCCGCCCGCCTGCCACTCCTGCTCCACCAGAGCGTCACGCACCAGGTCGCGGATCGCCTCCGAGCGGTTCGCCGCCCCCCGGCGCTGGGCCAGAGCGTCGAACTTATTCAGCAAATCCGACTCCATCGACACACCAAACCGAACAATGTTAGACACGGCACCTCCTCCTGAAACCTGCGATTGACCCATGAGATAGTAGAACCAAAGGCCGCCCCGGTCAAGTCTGAACCGTCCGCATCGGATGCCGGGCGGGCCGGTATCAACCCCCAACAGGTCTCATGACATTGCCACGAATATCTTCTGATCCATCGGCTTGGCTTCTCATTTCACTCCCATCAACAAACCAATCGTCATAATCATGCCAAAACCTGCGAGAATTAAATAACTCGGTTTGGAGGGGCTGAATCTTGCAGACCTCTTCACTGCCATGTATAATTCTCACGATGTAGTTGGGCTGTGGTGGACGAAGACCGTTTTCTACGCTTGACGCAACGTAGCTTCAGCGCCGTCAATATGTTGCGGCGATGAAGTCGGGCGTTTGTGAACGCAAATGAGTCCGATGTTTTTGCAAGACGACTCTTCCCCGGCGCTCTTATCAGGTCGCTGTGTATCCCCTTCATATAACGAAACCATGCAACCATGGGCATAACCCGCTCTAAACTCTTGAATCAAACGCTGCCGCCCGACTTGGCCGCCTTGGCAAAGGCCGAGGGCGTTCAAATCGACACCGCATGGATGGTGTGCTCGACGGACCTGAATCTCTCGGGGCATTACGAGCCGGTGTACCTCATCGCAGAAGTCGATCGGCTGGTCACGGTCGGTCAGCCCGCTCAGGGACGCACCGCGATGCGAACCGTGTTGCGACGCGAGGATATCAGCGATCTCCGTGCCCGGCAAGGGGTTGGCGGCGGCTTCCTTGAGGCCAAAGTCGGCGATATCTATGTAGAAATGTTAGCCTACTCCAACGCCCGGGCAGATTTATTTTCCAAGGCGCTCGAGAAGCTCAACCTCTGGCTGAAGGGCGAGACGCCATCGCCCAATGCCCTTGACGACTTGGACCCCCGAAAATGCCCCCAATGCGGCATGTCGCTCGAATTCCGGGGGGATATCTGCCGGCGTTGCATCAACCGGCGGGCGGTACTGGGGCGTGTTTTTGAGATGATGCGCCCTTATTCCGGCAAGGCGGCGCTGATGATGACCCTCGTATTGGTGAGCATCGGCATCAGCTTGGTACCGCAGCAATTAGTCCGCCTGCTGATCAACCGGGTATTGAGTCCGCAGACACCCTTACCGACAAGCCAGGCGACGTTATGGCTTCTTGCCCTGGTGGGGGCGCTCCTGTGTGTGCATCTGACCGGTGGTTTGATTCAGATGGCATTGGGGCGGTTGGCGAGCTTCGTCGGCACCCAAATTACCTATGACATGCGTGCCCGTGTGTTCCGCCACTTGGTTCGGCTCGGTGTCGGCTATTACGACCGCTACAACGTCGGCCAGTTGATGACCCGCGTCTCCGGCGATACCGAGCACATGAAAGGCTTCGTCCACCAGCTCACCAGCGGGTTCATGGCCCAGTTGATTACCGTCATTGCCGTCGGGGCAGTGCTGTTCACGCTTAGTTGGAAGCTCGCCCTGTTCACCCTGCTTCCGGCCCCGCTGGTGGTGCTGTCGGCGATCTTCTTCTGGAAGCGGATTTATCCGCGCTACTACCGGGTCCATGATGCCAACAGCAAGTTGAACGGGGTGCTCAACGGCATTCTCACCGGCATCCGCGTGGTCAAGGCATTCCGGCAGGAGCCGGCCGAGAGAGACCGTTTCAACCGGACCAGCCAGTACGTCCGCGACAGTTTCCGCGGCGTGGAATACGCCGTCACCACGTTCAACCCGGCCATTGGATTGCTGTTCCAGTTGGGCGGGCTGATCGTCTGGTTTGTCGGCGGCCGCCAGGTGCTGGGGCAGCACCTCTTGCTCGGCGACCTGATCGCATTCCTCGGCTACCTCTGGATGTTCTACAGCCCGCTGGGACAACTGACGCAGTTCACCAACTGGATGACCCAGTTCCTGACCGCCACCCAGCGCACATTTGAGATATTGGATACGCAGCCCCAAATCAAGGAGGTTGAGCATCCCAAGCCCCTGCCCGACACGGGCGGAAACATTCGCTTCGAGCACGTGACCTTCGGCTATGACCGGCACGAACCGGTCATCAAAGACATCAGCTTCGAGATCCAACCCGGTAAACACATCGGCATCGTGGGCAAGAGCGGTTCCGGCAAGACCACGCTGGTAAACCTTCTGGCGCGGTTCTACGAGTTGGACGAAGGATGCATCCGAATTGACGGCGTCGATATCCGTGAACTATCCATCGAGGAGCTGCGCCGTTGCGTCGGCGTGGTACTTCAGGAGCCGTTTCTTTTCCGGGGAACCATCCGCGAGAACATCACGTACGGCCGTTCCGATGCCACCCCGGAGCAGGTCATCGAGGCGGCCAAGGCGGCCAATGCCCACAGTTTTATCATGCGTCACATGCTCGGCTACGACACCTATATCGGCGAGCGCGGCGCCGGGTTGTCCGGCGGTGAGCGACAGCGTATTTCCATCGCGCGGGCCTTGCTCTATGACCCCAAGATTCTGGTGCTTGACGAAGCCACCAGCAACATAGACACCGAATCTGAGATGCTTATCCAACAGGCTCTCGCGAGGGCCACGGAGGGGCGGACCACGCTCGCCATCGCCCATCGCTTGAGCACCCTGAAGAATTCTGACCGTATCCTGGTGATCGACGACGGGCGGGTCGCCGAACAGGGATCGCACGAGCAGTTGCTGCAGAACAAAGGCTTGTACTACCGCTTGGTTAAGATTCAGACCGAGCTATCACGCGAACCGGGCGTCGATGCCCTCGCCTCAAAAGCCAAAACATAAAGGGCACCGCAATGCCGGATGACATCACCCTGCCCCCCAGCCAGGAACCGCTGAACGAAGAGGGCTGCCCGCTGCCGGACCGAACGCGGGCGTATTATCTCACGCCGGACCTGTGCGAAATCTATCAGGGCATCCACCAGGCCCTCTATGTCACCGTCAAGGGCCAGCAAACCTACGGCGGGGTCTATGCCGCTTATGTCTTCCCCGTCGAATACGAAGATCGATACATCTCGCTGTTGAAAAGCACCGGTGAAGGCGACGACATCGAAATCGGCATCATCCGCGACCTGAAGAATTTCCCCGAAGATCAGGCCGCTCTGGTCCGGCAGGCGCTGGCTCGTCGCTACTTCATTCACACCATCACGCAAATCCACTCCATCCGATGGGAACACGGATTGATTGCTATGGAGGTGGAGACCGACAAAGGGCGCGTCAGCTTCCTGATGCGCTCCAAAACCGACCGCGCGGTCGAGTACGGACGGCGCGGTAAGGTGCTGATTGACGTGGATGAAAACCGCTATGTGATCCCTGATATCGAGACGCTCCCTCCGAACGACCGAGCCGCGTTCACGCGGATTATCTACTGGTAAAAGCTG
>CAZBCO010000003.1:0-6649 GCA_964490295.1 uncultured Planctomycetota bacterium | reverse complement strand
TTCGCCAAATCCACGCGGTCTCGGACGTATTGAAGTGCGTCTTCGATCACCACGTCCGGATGAAATTGAATGGTAATGATCGAAACGCCCTCTGCGCTGGAGGAGGTGATCTCCTTCACGCCCTTCAAGCCCGTTAGCTCGTTTTCGATTTTGATGGTGATCGAACTCTCAATATCTTCCGGGGACACGCCCTCGTAAGTGGTGGTGACCATGACCACCGGAATCGGTACATCGGGGGCGGATTCGCGGGGCAGGGCTTGGTAGCTGTAGATGCCGGCGATGATGATCAACAACACCACGACCATCACGGTGGCTCGGTTATTGATGGCTGCGTCGCTAAGAATCATCGCCGGTAGGACCTCCGGACATGGTCGGGGTGGCATCATCAGGGGTGTCATTATCGTCAAGAATGGCCAGGGCTTGCTCGGGGGCGACAAATTGATGGCCCTTGATGATCAACCGATCTCCGACGTGCAGCCCCCGATGCTTGGAACCCGGCGGCCACGGCAGCACCTGAACCGCCTGAATGCTCCGGTCCGGGGAACCGTCCATTCCCGCGGGCTTGGGCATCGGGCGAATAAATCGGGTGTTGATTTGAATCTCCCGGCGTTCAGCGATGGGCTCGCCTCCCGGACCCGGCACCGCGACATACACTTCCTTGCCGTTTTCCAGCGGGATCACGGCTTCCAGAGGTACCATGATCACATCGCGCAGTATGCGTCGTGCCAGGCGAACCTTGACAATCCGCCCGCTGCGCAACTCGCGCTCTTTATTTTTGAGGGTCACTTCCACCCGCGTGGCGCGTGTGCGCTGGTCGGCGAGTTGGCTGATGTAGGTGACCTCGCCGGTATGGTCGGGCGTGGCTTGGAATGAATCGGTGAACACCTCGGCCGGGCTTCCTATCCGAATATGGGCGATGTCTTGTTCGGGCACCATCGCCACCACCTTGACCGTATCGACATCCACAATCTTGACCAGGGGGTTGCCCGGCTGAACATACTCGCCCTGCTCGACCATCACCTGATCGAGAACGCCGCTGATCGGCGGCAGGATGATCGCCCGTTTAAGCTGTGCCTTGGCCAGTTGGCTGGTGGCTCGAGCCGCAATCATATCGGTTTGGGCGTCGATCAAGCCCTGTTCCGTACCGGCTCCTTGTTTCCAGAGGTTTTCCACTTTCTCAAAGTTCTTTCGTGCCCGTTCCGCGACGGCTTGGGCGCGCTCGAACTCAGCTTGCAGCAGGTCTCTGTTCAAGGCAATCAGCGGTTTCGGTTCAGCGTTGTCCGTGGGCCCCTCACAAGGGTCTCCCTCACGGCAGTAAATCTTCTCGACCCGGCCAGCGACCTCGGCCGAGACGGTTACCACCCGGTTGGCCTCCACCACCGCCGGCAGGTCAAACGTGTCGGGCATCTCGGCTATCTGGCTCACGGTCATCACCCGGACATTGACCGGTGGCACTTGAATCGGTTGTGGTGGTTCGGGTTCATACGACATCAAGCTGTCCATGACCAGCCAAGCCACCAGGGCGGCTGCCCCGCCGACGATAAGAATCGGGAGCAGATGCTTATGTTTTTTCTGTAATTTTGCCACGCGGTGATCCTTCCTTCTGGGCACGGCCTCGTGCGACCCACCGGGCCACCGGACGGCCCGATATTCAGGTATTAATCTTACGCGACGAAAGCCGCCTTCACAAGTTAGTTTTCGGTGTTTGCGCCGAACAGATGAGGCACTTCGTGTTCGCCCGCTGGGTTGGGTGTTTTATCGGATGGCGCCGCTTCGTGGTCGGGGCGTTCCCGCTTATCTAAACGCTGAAAAAGCAAGGGGTAAACAGAAGCACAGAGGGTGCTTTCCTGAAATCATAATTTATTTTCAGCGCTTTGAGCTTGCTGCCTCAAACCGTGTGCCTTTCTTGCACTGGGAGACCAGGCGCATCACCTCAACAGCCTCGTCAAGGGTGATGGGGAAGGGGCGGTCTTTGCGGATGCTGTCGTACAGAGAACCCCAGATACCCGCCGATTTCGAGGGTTTCACGGGCAGGGTCTTCTCGATCCAGCGTAGCGCGACCGCCGAACCGTAGCCGTCGGGCGTTTCGCGTCGGGCATCAACATGGCCCAATTTCTGCTTGGGGTCTACATAGCGTAGGGTGAGAGTCTGACCGTCGCAGGACAGCCCGCCGCGGGTACCGCAGACCTGCCAGACCGGGGCCGTCAGGGCATTGGCGCTGCTGATCTCGATAAGGCCGAGGCGCCCGTTGGTTCCGCGCAACGTCAGCACGGCGTGGTCTTCGGCATCCCCGGCGGCGACCACTTGCTTCAGGGCCGACCACTGGCTTTCAACCGGTGCTTCGAGCATCTGCAGGGCGTGATCGATGACATGCGGCCCCCAGTTCAGCAACATCCCGCCGCCGAACTCCTTCAGGGCCTGCCAGTCGTCGCGACAATTGAATCCGGCGCGTGTGATACGAAACTGAAATATCTCGCCGAGTACACCGGACTTTATCACGTTGAGGATATGGCAGAAATCATTGTCAAAACGACGGTTATGCCCCACGAAAAGGTTGCCCTTGCTTTTCGTGGCGAGGGTTTTCAGCCGCCGAGCTTCCGCGTAGGTCAGGCACATCGGCTTCTCGACGTATACGTGTTTTCCTGCTTTCAGCACGGCTTGGGTCGTCGTGTAATGGTCGACTGAGCGGTTGGCGATAGTGACCAGTTCGACCTCGGAATCCGCGAGCAAGGCCTTTACATCGGTGTATGTGCGGCAGCCGAATTCGTCGCTCGCCTTCTTCAATCGGTCGGTCAGCGGGTCGCACACGGCCACGATTTTGAACTTACGCGGCATCTCCCGCATGGCTTTGACGTGGATGTCCCAACCCGCGCGCCCCAAGCCAATGATGCCGGTTCGGATTGCACCCCGATTTTGCTTGGTCATGATGTACTACCTCTTCAGGCTCTTGAGCAGGTACTTGGGCATGAAGTCTCTTTCGGCACGAACCAGCTCAAGGAACATCTTCTTCACCTCCGCCGGACAGCAGACCGCGGCGGTCAGCGGGTCGAGCAGGAAGGCATGCAGCGCCAGGTCGGCGTCCTGTTCAAGAATCGATTTCGCCGCACACTCGAAGGAGCGCATGTTGGAATCGCACAGTGCAGCCAATTGGGGCGGCAGCGAGCCAAACTTGCAGGGATGGAACCCGGTCTTGTCCACGGCGACCTCGCCCTCGACCACCCCCTCGCTGGGCAGGTTGTCGATCAGCCCGCGATTCTCCACACTGCCGTGAATGATAACCGGTTGGTTGTTATGATGGGCCTTGATGATCTCAGAAGCAAATTCATGACTCCGGGAAATATTTACGTCGAGCTTGCCGTCGATCATCTGCGCCCGGCGCTTGTCCGCCTTGCGGCGCCACTTGGGCCATTCACGAGCATAGAAGCCGCGTCCGCCCAGATAGTTCTCGCGGCAATAAGTGTCAATCAGTTCTTCCCGCTTGCGATAATAGGGCAAATACTCCGAAAAGTGGCCGCTGGACTCGGTAACAAAATAACCGAAGTGTTTCATCATATCGAAGCGAACCGGATCGTGCTCATAGACCAGTTTGCCGTTCAGTTTGGCCTTCCGCTGGAGTTTGCGTTGAAGCACGGGATACAAGTCTTGGCCCTGATGTTCGAGCACTGTAAACCAGGCCATGTGGTTGATGCCGGCACAGCGCCAGGTCATCTCTTCGTACGGTACGCCCGCATACCGGGCCAACTGCTTCGAGGTGCCCTGCACCGAGTGGCACAGCCCGATGTAGGGCATGCGGGTTGAGCGAACGGTTGCGAAACTCATGATGGACATCGGGTTGGTGTAGTTCAGGAGTAACGCGTCGGGGCAGAGCTCCTCGGCGTCGCGTACGATCTCCAACCAGCTTGGAATTGTTCGCAAGGCCTTCATGATGCCGCCGGGGCCGGTGGTGTCGCCGATGCACTGGTCCACGCCATATTTCTTGGCGATGTGATAGTCGTGGCGCACGGCCTTGACGCCGGAGACCTCAATGCAGTTGATCAGGTAGTCCGTGCCGGGCAGCACCTTGCGGCGGTCGGTCGAACCCTCAACCTTCCATTGCTTGTCTACCCCCAGCTTTTCCAGAATCTTCTTGAGGACGCCCATGCTGAGCTTCAGGCGTTGCGGTTCGACATCCACCATCGCCATCGTGCCGCCATCGATGTTCGGAATCTGGGCGATATCGCAGAACAGCCGAGGAGTGAACGCGCTCCCCGCGCCCATCAGCGTCACCTTGATCATCACTCATTCTCCTGCAAAAGTTAAGGAACGGCAGGATTTTAGGGCACGCCGTTACGAATGTCAACTCGTAACCCCCGTATTCGGGCAAACGGCGACATTGACAACGCTGAGCCGGCGGGCTATAAGGCAGTCCCAAAGCTCTTACGGAGGTGTCTGATGGCGAACCCGGCGTTTCACTATCGCGGCGTCATGCTCGACCTGGCTCGGCTGATGGAGCGGCATGAGTATTATCTTGGGTTATTACCGCATCTGGCCGCATGGGGGTACAACCTGCTGCATTTACATGTGGTCGATGACCAGGGCTGCGGGCTGGTGTTTCCGTCTCATCCGGAGCTGGCCACCAAGCATGCCTTTACTGCTGACGCGATGCGGGCATTTTGTGACGAGGCCGCGAAGTTCGGTATTGAAGTCATCCCCGAAATCGAATGCTTCGGCCACACGGGCTTCATTACGAGCCGCAAAAAATATCGCTCGCTTTCCGAGATCGAAGAGGGCCCCGGCCGCTTCAGCGGGCTGTGTGTGTTCGAGCCGGAGGCCCGGCGGATTCTTGAAGACTTGCTGACTGATGCGATGGATATTTTTGACCCCAGGCTCATCCACGTGGGCCTCGACGAGGTCAATTTCGGACATCATCCGACCACGAAAACACTGTTGGCCTCGCGGAGCAAGAACGCCCTTTTTGCCGATCACGTCAACTGGTGTCACGAGGTGGTTACCGGGCTGGGTTCGCGGATGGCAATGTGGGGCGACCACCTGTTGCCCGGGCATGACGACGGAACGCTTGCCGAACGGACTCCGGGGGACACGGTGATATTCGACTGGCACTACAACGCGGACTTTACGCCGCAATCGCTGGATTTCTTTGTTGGCCGTGGCTTTGAAGTCATCGGCGTGCCGTCGATCCAGTGCTACCAGAACCGTATCGTGACCGGCGAACATAATTTCGAGAACTGCGAGCGATTTTCCGGCTATGCTCTGGAGCACCGGACTCCCAGGCGCGGCAAGGGGTGTGTGACCGGGATGGTGGTGACGGTATGGTGCCCCTATCGCTATGTGCCGGGTACCATCGAATATCCGCTGGCTGTCTGCGGGCGGCTCTTCTCGGACGCGGAGTTGATCCCGGCGGACTTCTCGCAGGCCTTTGTGCGCGACTTCTGGGGTATTGATGGCGAGTTGGGAGCCGACGTGGCCGATGCCGTGGAGGCCGTTTATGCGGCAGCGCCGACATCGGAGGAATATGACCGTGTGATGTTCCAAGGCGGTGCCTGGGTGCCGAAGGGGGGATATTCGCGGTTTGACCAGCGGGTATCCCGTGACTGGCTTCCGGTGATCTCCGAGGCGGCTTCCATCCTGGAGGATGGCGTGAAGACAGCCACGCGGAACCCCGACCGGCTTCGCGACCTGTTCGCGGCGGCAGAGTTTCTTAAGGCCTTCTACCGGTTCGGGCTGAACCCGGCCCGGAATCCGGGTTGGGGCAGGGTACAGAAGCTGCTGCAAGCCGCGTGGAAACGCTCGCGGTTTGTGGATACTCCCGCTTACTCTGGCTGCGCTGAGCGCAACCCCCGACGTCGGAGCGACCACGATGCCATCATCAAGCATCTGAATCGTCTGGCGGAATTCGGGAGGGAATGACTTGGGCCAGGCAGTACAGGATGAGCAGACTGCTATCATTGATTCGCCGGTGGGGCCGCTCGCGGTGACGGCAAACTCAAGGGGGCTATACCGCATAGCCTTTCTTAAAGGCCGAAAGGTCTCCGAAGCCGAGCAGGGGAGTGCGCTGCTTCGCCGGGCGTGTCGGCAACTGGGCGAATATTTCGCGGGCACACGCAGAGTTTTTGACCTGCCGCTGGACCTCTCTTTTGGAATGCCCTTCCAGCAAGCGGTATGGCATGGGTGTGCTGCCATTCCCTTTGGGGAGACTTGCTCCTACGGCGAGCTGGCGACAGCGGCGGGATATCCCGCCGCCGCCCGCGCGGTGGGCAATGCCCTGAACGCCAATCGGCTGCCCGTGGTTATTCCGTGCCACCGCGTCATTGCCGCAGACGGAACCTTAGGCGGCTTTGGGGCCGGAATAAAGATCAAGAGGGCGTTGCTTTGTCTGGAAGGTTTCTAAGCGACTTTGAGGGCGTTCAGGGGCCCAAGCCCAAATCGTTACGGCGGATCGACGGTATTCAGCGCTTCGGCGAACGGCTGACCCGACCGATAGCGTCGAACCACATCATCAATGGCGCTTTCCAGGGCACCAATGGTATTGAACCGCTTGGCCAGCCGGGTGGCGGCATCGGCCAGAGCGCGCGGGGGCACACGCTGTTCGATCAGCGTGTAGCATTTGTTCATGAAGGCCCGCTGGGCGTTGGCAAAGGGAGTTACCTGA
>CAZBCO010000002.1:0-2768 GCA_964490295.1 uncultured Planctomycetota bacterium | reverse complement strand
TCCTTGACTCGGTGAAGTGGGACTGCGTCGAAAGGCCAGTGTCATCAGTAGAGCCCGGAGCAACGTAGCTGCACCAAACGGTGCTTGCATCCGTCGAATCCGTCCGATACCCGGTGTCACTCCGAGTATCAGGGATCGCAGTAGAATCGCCAGCCGCCGGGCACCAGAAAATGCGCGGCTCGGAGATCAACCCTGACCAGTACAGCTCACCAAGGAACGTGGATCCCTTGAAGCCCTTTGACGGCTTATAAGGCATCGCGTAGTAGCTGTTCTTGCCATAGGTGCCCATGTACATCGCCATACTCTTGCCGATCTGGCTGAGGTTAGCGGCGCACCGCACCTTGCGGGCCTCATCACGAGCGCGTCCGAGGGCAGGAAGAAGCATGCCTGCCAAAATAGCAATAATAGCGATTACGACCAACAGCTCGATGATGGTAAAACCTTTGTGCTTTCTCATGTGTTTTCACCTCCTTTCAATTTTTCCAAAAGTCAAAAAGCGCGGAGCACGACCCACTGCGGGCCGCATCCAATGGCAATATACCACGCCCTACCGGGTTGTCAAGAAAAATAGTCGGGAAATTTTCGTCACATAGTGTCACAGCATTGTATCAAAAAAACACCACCGCGCCGGAGGCCGGGTGGCCCGCGACGCGGTGGGGTGTAAGAAGTGTTGCGTTTGTGGCTTATGCCGCCCCGGCAGGTTCCATCTGCTCGCGCAGGGTGCAAATCGCGTGGTTGTGAATCTGGGAGACGCGCGACCGGGAGACGCATAATTCTTTGGCGATGTCTTTCTGCATGCGGTCTTCGAAATAGTACTGCACCACCAACTGTCGCTCGGTCTGGGGCAGGGTTTCGAGCGCGGCGCCCAGCGCGGTGAGCTGGTCGGCCAGCTCCGCCTCGGCGCAGGGGTCGGCGCTGTGGCCGTCGGCCAGCAGTTGGCCGACGCTCAACGTCTCGTCGTCCTCGCTGCCGGGCGAATGGTCCAGCGGCACGAAGGCGACGGGTTGGACGCGGGACATCAGCTTGCTGAGGCCGGCCCCGTCGAGGCCCAGCAGGCGGGCGACCTTGCTGAAGTCCGGCGAGCTGGTCTCGTCCTCGCGGGCCTGGGCCATCGCGGTGTTCAGCTCGGCGGCGCGGCGTCGGGCGGTGCGGGGCACCCAGTCGTGCTCGCGAAGCTCGTCGAGGATCGCCCCGCGAATGCGCGGGACGGCGAAGGTGGAGAACTCGATGCCGCGATCGATGTCGAAATCGTCCACGGCGTTAATCAGCCCAATGGTGCCGGCGACGATGAGGTCCGAGTCGTCCAGCACGTGGGGCAGATAGAGGGACATCCGTCCGAAGACGTAATGCACCAGGGCGACGAACTCTTTGATCAGCTCCGAGCGGGCTTGCTGGTTGCCGCGACGTTTGAATTGCATCCACTTCTGACGATGTTTGGTCAGCATCCGAGGTCTCCTCTTCGGTAAGGCCGTTCTAGGCGGACAGCACGGCGTGGTGGGCCGACGGGATGAGCGGGTCGCTGACCCGCCAGCGGCGGGTGTCGCTGATCACGCGCTGCAGCTCGACGCGGCGGCGCTCCAGCAACTGCTCGTTGTCGCGTTCCAGCTCGACGGTGCGCTGGATGGTGGTGATGATCTCGTCGAACACCGGGTTGATTCGCTCGGCGACGGCGTCGCGTCGGTCGGCTCCGGCGGCGACCCAGGCGGAGCGCAGCGGCTCGATCTCGGCCTCCAGGGCCGCGATCCGGCTGAGCAAGCGGTCCTTCTCGGAAATCAGCTCCAGGAACTCGGACAGGTTCCCGCCGTTTCCGAGGCAGCGATGCTGGCGGGAGGTCAGCCCGTACAGCATCTGATACAGGGTGCTCTCTTCGGCATAGCCGGCGACCAGCTCGGCGATGGCGTGCTCACTGAAGCTGCGGTTCCGAGGCGCGGCCTGTGTTGCGGTGGACGACATACGCGTTCCCTCCTTTCCGTCGTGAACGCCGCACCCGACACCCGTCCGGCCTGCGTCCACAACTTTCAACGCGTGGGCAGGTCTCTCTCAAGCCTGCCCTGCTCTCTCTCGCTTTCCAAAGCGAAGGGCACCCTTGCCCTCCGACGCCCTCTCCAGTAGCAATTTCCGTGCCCAACCCGCCGAACTTTTGTCGGATGAGTCTAAAAAAATCCACATGTCCAAGCGGGACAATCTTTTACAAAATCGAGAAAATGTGCGGGAAGGGAGCGGGTTCGGGCTTGGGGAGGCTATCAACTATCAAAATGATAGTGTCGGATGGTGCAATAATGCGACTCGGCCGCGCTCCGGTGGCCCCGGTGGCAGCCAGCGTTATTATCGGCAGAAGGCTCCGGGGGATAAACCGATTTGGGGGTCAAAACGGAGATTTCGCTCCTTCGTGGTGAAGAAAAGCTCTCCGTCGTGCCGTTGTGCCGTCGTGGTGCAATATCCTTGTGCCGCCCCGATGGGGCTCTTGTGATGAGGCGGACGGGTTCCCGGCCCTGACGGGCCGGGCTAAAATGGCACGGCCCTCCGGGCCTTGGTAATGTGGCACGGGCATTGGCCCGTGCGACCTGTTGTAAACGCGGGCAGGATGCCCGCGTCACAGAAGAACACAGGAAATCCCACCGGCAAGACGCCCGTTCCTTGTCCCCCTTGCTCCCCTTTCCCCGTTCTCCCATTTTCCCGTTCCCCCATTTTATACAGCCCCTTCCTACCCTTCATGGTGAAGAAAAGCTCTCCGTCGTGCCGTTGTGCCGTCGCGGTGCAATATCCTT
>CAZBCO010000001.1:0-10201 GCA_964490295.1 uncultured Planctomycetota bacterium | reverse complement strand
GCAGCCGCTCCTTGCCGAAGGATTCGTGGGCGGCGTTGTGAGCCTCCCAGATGCCGTCGGTCCCGATGACCACCACGTCGCCCCGGGCCAGTGGAATCGGGCCGGCCTGTTCGTAGTCGGTTTCTTCGATCACCCCCAGGGCCATTCCGGTGTTGGTCAGCTCCTCGATCTCGCCCGTCTCGGCGTGAACCCAATGGGCCGGATCGTGCCCGCCGGAGACCCACGAGAGCGTCTGGGTCGTGCCGTCCAGCACGCCGTAGAACATCGTCATAAACCGGGCGTCGCCGGTGTCGCGCACCAGTCGGACGTTGAGCACGTCAAACAGCTCGGCGAGGTTGTTCCCATGCAGTGTGGCGTGCGACCGGAGGATGGCGCGAGCCGAGGCCATCAGCATGGCCGAGCCGACCCCGTGGCCGGTAACGTCGCCCACCGCGATGCCCAGCCGCTCCGGGCCGAGGTCGTTCAGCTCGATGAAGTCATAATAATCGCCGCCGGTCTCGTCGCAGTAGAGGCTGTTGCCCGCGATCTCGAAGCCTTGAACCGACGGGACGCCCTGCGGGAGCAGGTGTTGCTGAATCTCCATCGCCAGGGCCAGCGACTGCTTCATCGCGTCGTGTTCCGCGAGCTTCGGGCCGATGTTGTTGAAGGCTTCGCCCAGCTCCTGGAACTCGTCGCGGGAGCGTAGCCGCACCTGGGTGGTGTAGTCTCCGTCCGCCAGGCGCCGGCCTGCTTCGGTCAGCCGTCGGATAGGGCGGGTGACGGAATGCGAGCTTCGGAAGGCGAGCGTCACCACCAGCACGATGACCAGCACTACGCCGAGGCCGGTGATGATCGCCCACACGCGGAACTCGGCCTGCATGCGTTTCTCGGCGGTGTCGGCCCAAGAGGTGATCGCCTCGTAAGGCACAATCAACATCGGCAGCAGGGTCTGGCCCATGCGTCCGCTGTAGCACCATATCGAGGGGTGGCCGTGATAGCGCATTTGCCGCGAGCCAGGCCGCCCGGCGCGAATGTCTGCCAGCATTGCTGTGAAGGCTTCCCGGTCTTCCGACGCGAGGTACTCCGGCTCGCCGTTCTGATCCCAGGAGCGGCGTTTCAATTGAGCCGCCTTCTGCACCAGGACCACGAGCTTGTCCTGGAACGCCGGGTCTTTCTCTTCAAAGAACCCGGCCAGAATCCTCTCGGAGCGGGGCTCCCATTCGGGCGGCAGCCGCAGGCCCCGGAAGAAGCTTTGCAGCGGCACGTCGATGGCGGTCACGCCCGCGAACGCTCCGTCGGGGCCGTGGACCGGAGCGGCCACGGTCAGCGTAAGCTCTCTGGTGGAGGCATCGACAATCGGCAGGGTCCACACCAGGTCGTCGGCTTCCTTGGCCTGGTTGTACCAAGGGCGGCGGCGCGGGTCGTAATCCTTCGGCAGGCCGCCGTGGCCGGGATAGAGGGTGATCAGCCCGGCCTCAAAGCCGGTGTATTGCCAGAGCATCACTTGCGGCATCGGTTGACGCAGCAAGCGATAAACGGAGGGCATCGTGGCGGTGCGGGCCATCAGGGGGGCGACCGCTTCGGGGGCCACGTCCTCCGGCACGAAGCCGGCCTGCTGCTTCCACGAGATGTTTATCGGCCGGCGTATGCCGTCGAGGAGGCGGTAGTGCGTCTCCGACGGGGCGAGGTCGTCCGGCCCGCGCCCCTCGGTTTCGAAATCCCGGCTTGTGAAGACCGGAGCGTTGGGCGGTGGGGGATCGGCCAAACGGCGTTCGATCTCCAAGGCTTGAACCCGGACGGCCAATTCGAGCAGAGACCGGTCCCGATGAATAAGCTCGTGGTAGTCGTTGACCAGGACATCCAGCGCGTCGCGGGCGTCGTCCAGCATGCGCTCACGCTGGCCCTGAGCCAGGTCGCGGCTCAGCTTACGCATCGAGACCCGGTGCAAGACGGCGGAAAGAATCAACGGCACCAGGGTGATCACCAGCAGGAACAACAGCAGCTTGGTGCGGATTTTCATAATACGGGCCGCTCGTCACCGTTCGCCGGGGACGCCGCTTCGAGGCTTCCTATTCGTCCGGAAAGACGGGGAGCTTATTGTTCTCGACCGGCTTCTCGATCTTGACCAGACGGACCTCAAAGATCAGCGCGGCATGCGGCCCGATGGTCTCGCCGGCGCCCTGGGCGCCGTAGGCCAGGTCCGAAGGGATGAACAACTGGTAGGTTCCGCCTTCCTTCATCAACTGAAGGGCCTCGCTCCAGCCGGGGATCAGCTGCCCCACCTCGAAGGTGGCCGGCCGCCCGCGCTTGTAAGAGCTGTCAAACTCGGTGCCGTCGATCAACGTGCCCTTGTAATGCACGCGCACCTGGTCGGTCGGCTTCGGGCTTTGGCCTTTCCCTTCTTTGATCACCTTGTATTGCAGGCCGCTCTTGGTGGTGATCACGCCTTCCTTCTTCTTGTTCTCGGCCAGAAAATCATCGCCTTCCTTTCGGGCCGCCGCGGTTTGGGCCTCCTGGGCCGTTCGGAAGACCTCAAGCACCTGCTCGCGGGTGAGCAGGGCTTTCTCGCCCTTCAGCCCGTGGTTCAAACCACGCACCAGAGCGTCGATGTTAATATCGACCTTCATCGACTTCAAGTTGCTGCCGACGTCCAGGCCGATGGCGTAGCTGAATTTTTCCTGCTGGGTCTTCAATTCGGGAGTTCCCTCCTCCTGTTTCGTTTCGGCTGCCACACTGCAACCCATCATCACGACCGTCAACGCCAATCCCAAGAGAGCCTTCATCCTCAATCTCCTCTTTCAGAAGTTCCAAACCGACCACCAAGGCGTTGGCCGACCTATGCAAAGACAGCCCAAACACCCACACAAAAACCACTATGCCCATTATACGAAAGGTTTGGCCCGGCGTACAGTGCGGAAAGGCAAAAATCAAGGTTTCAGGCCGGCGCGGCCGTAGGGCGTGTCAAGAAATCCGGTGGCCGACAGGGCGGGCTTGCCCAGGCTGCCGCCGCGAAGCAACTGGGTCAGGGCGGACACGGACTCGATCCGGCCCTTGAGCGTAATTCGCCCGGTGCCGTCTGAAGGGATGCTGTCCGCCGTGGCGGCCGTCAAGGCCCCCACGCGGGTCTCGCCCAGCGACAGCCCGTAGCCCAAATCTCCCAAGCCCACGGCGAAGCTGTTGGGGTTCTGCATCTCCGCCTCCACCGTCACCGTCGCCCCGCGCAAGGTCAGGTCCGACATGCGGACATTGAAATTGGAGAACTGGGGCGCTCGCAGCACCGGGAGCGTCCCCTGATGCGACACGGGCAGTTCCATCGTCCTGTCCATCGCGGTCAACAGGAAGGCACCGTGCAACTTATACCGGAATTGCTTCGCGGTGCTCAGCTCCCGGTAAATGGCCATCACCTCGGCGTATTTCAGATGCACCGGCAGCGAGACCGTGCCGACGCCCCGTGCGGGCAGATTCGCCACCGCGGTCTCCTGCGACTGAATCAGCGGCCGCTCCTCAATATCCAGCCCATACCGGAATCGCGGGGAGTTCAGCGGGGTGATGTACGGATTGTGTACGGCGATATCGAACACCAGATTGACGCCATCCAGGCCGATGGCCGTAATTCGGGGTTTGACGCTTTCGACGGTCGGCCGTCCCAGCACGTCGCCCAGCACCGAGCATCCGCACAGCGTCGGCACCATCGCCCACACCAGAACCCACCGCAGAGTACGCATCATCGAACCTCCAATCCCGTGATTGACCGAGCCTTCCCTCACCACCGGCCCCAAGTGGCTTGTTCGGGCACTGGTTATGGCGAAAACCTTTTCAGGGGGTGTTATATGGGCCCAAGAAACGCTCTCCGTTGAAATGAATCAGGTGGGATGGAGCATCAGCTACCCATACCTCGGTTTCCCAAGCGATGTCCGCAAGATAACGGCTCATTATTGCCCGGTTGGGGAACGCTGTCACATACACCCGGTCGGCGGTTGCCTTACCGAAAAGGCTGGCAAGTTCGCTATGTCGTTTGGCATTGACGGGGCCGTGACTGGTGACGGCTTCAACAAGCAGCAGCCAATTCTTTGTTTTGAAGTGTAGCACCACATCCGGCATCTTACCGTGAGGGTCCACTTCCACACCCAGCCTGGTCAAGAGCGGGGCGTCGAAATAAGCCCACTTGTCGCCGGTGTCTCCTACGTAAACAAGCCCGCTGCCCGGAGCAAAGCGCGGGGCGAAGTCCTCGATAACCGATTTGATGAGTTGGCTATGTTCACCACCACTAAGGGTAATCTTCTTTCCCGTTGTGGTTTTAACGGGGATGAGCTTTTGCTTGCGTCGCTTGGCGTAACGAGCCACCAGCGTTTCGCGCTTCGCCAGATAGGCTGTGACGGCATCATCCCATTCCGGCGTGCCATAGGTGCGAAGCAGGGTCAGAGCTGCCGGTTCAATCTGATAGACGGCTTTGGGGCTATTCACCGGACGGTCTGGTTGGTCCGGGTTGTTGAGGGCAAGGCCCGCTTCACAGAATTGGTGCATCGTATAGCGCCGGAACGTTTCGCGGGTGTTGGGTGCGTATTTCTTGCCATAGTGTTCGCCGACCCAATTCATAATGGGGGTAATGCCCATAAGCGGGTTTTCGGCGTCGGCCCATGATTGGCCCGGTGTGAGATTGATCAGGGCCAGCAGGCAGAGTGCGGAGCGCTCATTGCGCTGGGCTTGGGGGAGCCCCAAGGACGTCATGATATCCAAGGCGTTTTGAATAAGGGCCTTCTTGGCTTTCATCCGGCAAGGGTTTCCAACTTGGCGTCAATGACGGTTTGTGTGAGTTCTTTTTGCTGTGAAGCCCAGAGCCCCAGCGCCGTCAGAGCTTCTCGGCTTGGGTATTTCAACTGTCTCAGGTCGGCTGCATTGACCTGGGTGTGGCCATTGAAACGCCTGAAATACGTATCGACTGCGGTCGTGTTAAGGAATGCCGCCAGCCCATAGGCCAAGGCTTCGGGCAAGCCATGCTTGTTCTGGTGGAAGAGATTGATATGGTTCTCGAATCCCAGCACAGAACGGTTCCCAAACACGTCAGGATCGACCACGCTTGCCACGATGCGGCGCTTCTCTTCTTTCGAGGAGAAACGCCGAACAACACAGTAAAAGCCATTCGGATACAGCCATTTCCGGGTATCGGCATTATGGGCGATACCGTTGGGCTTCTTTCCTCCGGAAATCGGCCAGGTGGTGCCGAATCCGCGAAAATGGCACGGATAAAGCAAGGGCACACTGCCTCGTTCACAGTCATCGCGGAGATGCTCCTTCAGCCGAAAATCAACGACGGGACCGGTCGAAACTTGGATGCCAATATCCGCGAGGGAATAGCGAATGACCGGTGAGCTGTCGACAAGGTTCGGTTCGGGGCCTGTGGGGACATGGATGAACTGCTGAGAGTCGTCTGGAAAAACGATCTGGTCGAACGGATAATCATAAGCAACAAGATCGGCCAAGGTGTCGTCGGTCGAGGTTGAAACGGTGACCAACCCTTGTTGTGCACCGCGTTCCAGCCGGATGATGATATTCTCCTGCAAGACCTCGTCATCTTTGAAGGCGCTCTCCCGAGAGTCGAATAAATGCAGGCGGCGAATGGCCGCATGCTTCAGGATGAAATCTCGGAATGGCCGATAGTACGGGCCATTGCAGAAGCTGCGCGGGATGATGGCTACGATTTGACCCTTGGGGCCGGCCAGTTTGACGGCTAAAGCCACAAAGGCAGAATAGAGGTTCACCGTCTCAATGCCAACCCGTTGCAGCAGATGGCGATGCACCGAGCGGTTGCCCATTTTCTTATAAGGTGGATTGAGAATGGCGTGGGTATACCGGGGAAGCAATTTGGCGAACAGGCTGCCGGAGAGCGAGGCGACTGCCGCTCGGATGAAGTCCTCGCTCCGAACGGTGGCGGTAAAATCATCGCCCTCGTAGGCTTCAAGCGTTTGAGACAAATAGGGCCGCAGATCGGGGTCAATCTCAAATGCGTCGAGCGTCACACGGCGAAACCCCAGGCCTCCTGCTTTCCATCGGTCCAAAAAAGCTGCCGATAATGCCCCGATGCCGGCTCCCGCATCAAGGAGGCAGCAATCGCCGGATGAGTCCGGGAACAGGCTGGCCATAAAGGCCGCTGTGGTTTCCGGTGTCAGGAACTGGCCAAGCTGTGTTTTCTTCGCCTTTTCAGTGTTCCTTGATACCTTCAGCCGCTTTTTCTCAACCGCCGAAAGCAATCGACCGGCTCCCATCTTGCGTCAGCAACATAGAGAAGAAGAAACACCCGCATTATACAGGCCGTAGAAATTCAGACCGAGAACGCAGGCGAATCGGGGACGGTGTAGAATCCTTATCTTCCGGAGGACTTCTGCGTTCCCAATGCAATCCAATATAGCGCTATTTTAATTTGGTGTCCAACAGAATCACGTTTTCGCACACCCGCCGGGCCACGCCGGCTATGTTTATCCTCGAAGCAAGCTCTTGCTACCGCTCCAGCAGTTTTCGGATGCGGAGGCGGAGGGCGTTGAGTTTGATGAACCCGCCGGCGTCGGCCTGGTCGTACACGGTGTCTTCCTCGAAGGTGGCGACCTCCGGGTCGTAGAGCGACTGGTCGGACTTGCGCCCGGCGACGGTGGCGCTGCCCTTGTAGAGCTTGATCCGCGCGGTGCCGCTGACGTTCCGCTGGCTCTCGTCCACCAGGGCGTTGAGCATCCGCATCTCCGGCGAGTACCAGAAGCCGTAGTACACCAGCTCGGCGTACTTGGGGATCAGGCCGTCGCGGATGTGCATCACTTCGCGGTCCATGGTGAGGGACTCGACGGCGCGGTGGGCGACGTGGAGGATGGTGCCGCCGGGGGTCTCGTACACGCCGCGGCTCTTCATCCCCACGAAGCGGTTCTCGACCAGGTCCACGCGGCCGACGCCGTTGGCTCCGCCCAGTTCGTTCAGGCGGGTGAGCAGGGCGGCGGGCGAGAGGCGTTCGCCGTCCACGGCCACGGGCGTGCCGCGCTCGAAGTCAATCTCGACGTAGGTCGGCTTGTCGGGGGCGGCTTCGGGCGAGACGGAGAGCAGGAACATATCTTCGGGCGGCTCGGCCCAGGGATCTTCGAGGATGCCGCCCTCGAAGCTGATGTGCAGCAGGTTGCGGTCGCTGCTGTAGGGCTTCGCGGCGGTGACGGGGACGGGGATGTCGTGTTGCTTGGCGTAGGCGATCAGGTCGCTGCGGCCCTTGAAGTCCCAGGTGCGCCACGGAGCGATCACCTTGATGTCGGGCTTGAGGGCATAGAAGGTCAGCTCGAAGCGGACCTGGTCGTTGCCCTTGCCGGTGGCCCCGTGCGAGACGGCGTCGGCGCCTTCCATCTCCGCGATTTCGATGTGGCGCTTGGCAATCAGCGGTCGCGCCAGCGAGGTGCCCAGCAGATAGGTGCCCTCGTAAACCGCGTTGGCGCGGACGGCGGGGAACACGAAATCGCGGGCGAACTCCTCGCGCAGGTCTTCGATATAGACCTTGCTCGCTCCGGTCTTGAGGCCCTTCTCCTCGATGGGGTCGAGCTCTTCGCCCTGGCCCACGTCGGCCGCGTAGGCGATCACTTCGGCGTCGTAGGTTTCTTTCAGCCAGGTCAGAATCACCGAGGTGTCCAGCCCGCCGGAATAGGCCAGCACGATTTTCTTCACGTCGTCCATAGTCTTTTCGCCTCATAAAACAGATTGGGAACGAGGGGAATATACCCCGGCGGGGGAGGGGCGTCAAGACGCGGAACCCACGCCGCCCCGGCGCCTGGGGCCTCGGGGCGGCGCGGGGTCTTCGCGGTTAGTAGCGCATCATGTCCTGCATTTCCTGCTTGGCCGCCGGGCTGGCCGCCGGGGCGGGTTCGGACCCGATATGGAGATTGCGGTCGAATTCGAGCGTATAGGAATACTCGATAATCCGGGCGGTGGTCGCCGCGGACTTGGCCTTGACGCTCACATCCCAGCGCAGGATGCCGCGCGGGCGGAAGGCCCGCAGGTACTCGGCGTCGGTGCTCAGCGGGTCTTTCAGCTCGCCGAGCGTGACGCGGATGTCCTCCTTGGAGATCGGGATGCGGTCGAGCACCCGGACGTCAATATCCCGGTCGGCGTAGTTATCGAGCACCAGTCGGTAATGGGTTTTGATGTTGCGGTTGCCGCCCTGGATACGCTCGTCTTTGGAGACGAATTCGCGCCAGGCTCGAAGCTGTGGCTCGACGCCGAAGCCGACGGTGAGCTTCTGCCCGCGAGCGACCATCGACATCAGGCCGCGCCCCACGAAATCGCCGTCGAGGTACATGTGCGAGCGGCCTTGCAGCAGCGACAGCTCGCTGGTGTTGGTCAGCTCGGCATAGCGATGCACCTGCTCGGTCAGCAGGGGGACGGCCTCGTAGTAGAACTTGGCGGGCAGGGTCACGCGGGCGATCTCCACCATCTGGCTCTCCTGGCGGCTGGCCAGGCTGACCTTGCCGGGGAGCTTATAGTTGACGCTCAGCCCGGCGGAGGTCTCGGTGCGCATCCGTCGCAGAATATGGATATCCTCGCTGTTGGAGAGCAATTCGAGATTCTGACTGCTCTCGGCGGCCTTATTCATCTCCCACTGAGACTCCACTTGGCCCTGTTGTCCGACGGAGCGCTGCATTTGTTCGCGGGTGTCGAGGAGTTTCTTCTGTGTGTCTTTCATGCGGCTCTCGACGTCGGAAATTTGGCGGCCTGGCGGCGTTCGCGTCAGGGTGAGCCACATCGGGGCCAGCGTCGGCCCGGTGGCCACCATGCGAGCGGCGGCGGTGGACAGCGTCAGGGCGACGCCGTCCCAGTCCTCACCGCTCATCTGTTGGGCGAGGGCGGCGTATTCGACGTTGACCGCCTTCATATCGCCCGCGGCCTTCAGGTTGTAGCTCGGCTCCCAGGTGGCGTTGCCCACCAGATAGCTGAGCTCGATGCTCGCCGCTCCGGCCGCGGCCTTGTCGAGGAACACAATCGCCTCGCGCATCGTCTTGGAGCGGTCCCGGGTGAGTTCTGCCCGGCGGCGTTGGAGCAGGGTCTGGCGCTCGCGGAGGGAGCGTTGCTCCTCCTGAAGGGCGAGCGACTGCTTCGATAGGGCTTCGCGGCGCTCAAAGATCATGGTTGTCACCTTCATCAGCGTGTCCGCGTTCAGCACCCCCTTGGTCATCTCGACCTGTGCGGTCGGCGCGGTGAACGATTCGAGGTTGTTGATATAGGCTTGCTGCTGGGCGACCAGTTGCTGGCTCTGGGCGTTCTGGCGCATCGCCTTTTCGACCTCGGCGATGTGGTCGTCGAGCTTCCGCACCTCATCCTGCGGGGCTTTCTCGACCGCGAAGGTGCGGTAGCGCACCGCGCGAATCTGGATGCCCTCGCCCGCGTTGGCGAACAGGCTGTCCGGCACCACGCTTTGCGGCAGCTCCGTGACCAGCAGTTGCACCGCCCCGGCCGGGGCCTCAAACGGCACGGAGCGCGTCACCAACGCCTGCCCGCGATAGAGCACCACCGACGCCACCTTGCCCTTGGCCGCCGGCTGCTCGCCCGCGAACACGACACCGGACAACAGCCATACCACAAGCCCGACACAAAATCCCTTGTTCATTACAAGCCCTCCACAACACGAGTCCAGGATTCCCACTCACCACGTGATTAATGCTACTCCTGAATCGGAGCAAAAGCAAAGAAAATCGATGGTCACCGGGGAGGGATTTTTTCAGCCTGGGTGGCCGTATTTCGTCGCCATCGGGCCACTGCTCGCCTGACACCATCCGAATGCTTCCGAGATATTGGAAGCTGGCTGTTGATGCGGAAGGGCGTTGCCCTGGGTCAACAAAAGCACCGATAGTCATGTTGCAATAAGGCAACGTATTATCTGTTTTGGATAGCGTGTTTTACGTTCTATTGTGCGGTTTATGGCCTTGATGGCGTGTTGCGAAACGGCAACGTGCGTTTTCGGTGTCTTTTGCCATTTAAGATTTTAAGTTACTGTGATTTAACGGTTTATAATTTTATTCGGGCTCTGGCTATCGCTTTGGCACGGTTTTTGCACAAAAATATGGCGGTTTAGCAGATAAGTCGATTGACGGCTTGAACGCTGTGCGTTCTGTGTGGTTGTGTGGGATTTCATAGGTTTGGAAATGAGGAGGGCAATGATGATGGCAGGCTTGATCAGTGTTTCGCGGAAGCAATCGGGGAGCATTCG